>JANMPW010000557.1:0-3926 GCA_031370065.1 Acidobacteriota bacterium | reverse complement strand
CCCCCATCTCGAGGTGGAGACGCTTGAACGTCGGCGCGCAGGCCTTCGAGATGCTGCGGCCGACCTCGGTCGAGCCGGTGTACGAGACGACCCGGACGTCGGGGTGCTGGATGAGCGGATCGCCGACCTCCCCGCCCGAACCCATGACGACGTTGAAAACCCCGGGCGGCAGCCCCGCCTCCTCGAAGACGCGCGCGAGCGCGGCGACCGAGGCCGGAGTGTCCGTCGCCGGCTTGATGACGATGGTGTTGCCGGCGATGAGAGCCGCCATGGACTTCCACGCCGGGATCGCCATCGGAAAGTTCCACGGGGTCACGAGGGCGCACACGCCGACCGGCTGGCGCACGCACATCGCCCATTTGTTCGGAAGCTCCGACGGGGTCGTGAACCCGAAGAGTCGCCGCCCCTCGCCCGCCGCGAGGAACGCCATGTCGATCGCCTCCTGGACGTCGCCGCGCGTCTCCGCGAGGACCTTGCCCATCTCGCGGGTCATGAGGCGTGCGAGCTTCTCCTTGTCGCGCTTCAGGATCTCGCCGGCGGCGTAGAGGACTTCGGCGCGTCGCGGCGCCGGCGTGTTCTTCCAACCGGGGAAGGCCTTCTTCGCCGCCGCGACGGCGGCTTCCACGTCCCGCCGGTCGCTCTTGGGAAACAGACCGACGAGGTCGTCGTTGTCGGCGGGGTTGCGGTCCTCGAAGGTCGCGCCCGAGTCCGCCGGAACCCACTTTCCGCCGATGTAGTTGTGCTGAGTTTCGACCGCGATCTCCGTCGCCATCAGTGCTCCTCCGCTTTCGTCTGGACAAGGACCGCGGGCGAGTCCCCCGCGGACATCGCCACGTTCCCCTGGAGTTGAGCCCCCTCGGCGATCACGACCTTGGGAGCGCTGACGTTGCCCTGGACCGAGGCGGAGGCGAGCAGCTCCGCACGCTCGTCGGCGCGGATCTGCCCGTGAACACGCCCGGCGACGACGACCGACCGGCCGTGGATGTCGCCCTTGATCTCCCCCGAGGCGGCGACCGTCACCCTGCGATTGACCTCGATGTTTCCCTCGAACCGACCGTGGATCAGGATGTCGTCGTCCCCGGTGATTTCGCCCACGAAACGGGCCTTTGCGCCGATGACGGTCGCCGGCGAGGGCGATGACGCTCCCGCGCGCTCCTGACCCGCAGAAGGCTCCGGCGCGCTGTCTGTTTTCCCGAAAATTGCCACCCAGCCTCCCGAGAGGCCGGTAAGTCTAGCAGGCTGCTGAAAAGCCCTCGGGCGCGACGTCGAGGTATCTCACGGGGCCTGCGTCGCGGGAAAGACCTGCTTGCCGGTCGTGATCGCGATGGCCAGGACCGCGCCGACCACCGTCACGATCAGCGGATCCCACCAGAGGCCGAAGCCCTTGTCGAGCCGCCAGAAAAGCTCCGGAAAGACTCCCACCGAAACGACGGCGAAAACGAGGAGCCGCCCGAAAGGGCGCGTGCGCTTGTCCGCCAGGCACGCGACGGCGCTGACCGCGAAGGCCGGGGCGATGATCGCGTAGCTGTTCTTCTCGGTCATGGGGTTGAACAACATCAGGTAGATCGTCGCGAGGAGAACGAGGGTCAGGCCCCGCCATGGCTCCCGGATGCGCGCAGCCGCCGCAAGCCAGAGCCCGAGCGTCGCGAGAGCTGCGAGGGCGCGAAACAACAACGACCTCGGGCTCGTCAGCAGCAGCCCGGCTGTGCGCAGCAGGGCCGTCAGATCCGCGAAGCGGTGCTCGGTCGTTCCCGACCATCCCGCGACGTGCTCCGCGGCGGCCCGGTACTGCGCCATCGCGTACTGCGGGCTGGCGAACAGGAATGGAAGCACGGCGAGAACCCCGAGACCGATCGCCAGGGGCCGGATCAACGGGCGGTAGACCCAGGGCGCGAGCAGCAGCAGAACGAGGCCGAGCGGCTTGACGGCAACGAGCACCACGAGGCATACGGCCGCCGCCTTCCAGCGCGATTCCGCGAGAAAGCACGCGAGCAGCAGGCACAGCCCGCCGAAAGCAAGGTTCGTCTGGCCGTTGCGGACGGCCCCGAGACACGGAGGCAGCGCGAGCAGGCATGCGTAGAAGAAGCCGCGACCGGTGTCGGCCGGCAGGACGAGGCGCACGAGCCCCGCGATCCCCCACAGGACGAGCGCCACCGAGATCGCCCGCCACAGGATGTCCCCGACCGGAGGGGGCAGCGCGTGAAACGGCGCAAACAGCAGGGCGAACTGCGGCAGGTAATGGTAGCCGCGCGCGTCGGCGTAGAGCTCACCCCCCGCCCACCAGCGCTCGGCTGCGAGATGAAAGACCGGAGTCACCGAGCGCTTGACGGGGTCGAGCGCCACCATCACGCAGACCGCGACGAGCGCCAGAATCCACAGAAAGAAGCCGAAGAATCGGAACCTGCGGCCCTGCCCGGTCGCTGCGCACGTCATTGGAGTGGCGTGGAGTCTAGCCGCAATTTCTCAACACGATGTTCGCTGAGTTCCGCCAAGTGGACGCGGAGGCCTGCCCCCTCTCCCGGCGGGAGAAGGTTGGGGTGAGGGGAGGTCCCGCTGACCTCGATGGCGGCAGGAGCGGTCCTTATGAAGACGTGTGTGCCCAACCCCTCGCCCTTCCCTCTCCCCCCGGGGAGAGGGTTTCTATTGGGGCGACCCGCGAATCACCTCACAAGAATCGGCAGTCCAGCCCGGATCATTCGCGATCCGCGGGAACGAACTCCTCGCAGGACCAGACGGGCTGAGGCGGATACCGCTTCAAGATCGGACAGTAGATGAATAGGGACCGCTCGGTCCGGATGTAGCGGGGCGGCGCGGCGCACCAGTGGCAGAGACTCTCGGGAAACGGCCGCTCGTCCGGGACCTCCCCCGCGGTCGGTTCCTTCTCGCGATCCTTTTCGCCCACCCCGGCATCCTAGCCCCTCAGGGCGACGGCGCGGCAGACCCCCGAAGCTAGATGCGAGGCGCGGCCTTAGCCGGCGGCCTCCGCGAGGTTGCCGGCGCCTTCCGCCGTCTCCGTCCCCCGCTCGTCCGACTTACGCGTCTTCGCGACAAGGACGTAGATCGAGGGGACGACGAACAGCGTGAAGACACTGCCGATGATCATGCCGCTGACCAGCATGATCCCGATGCTGTTGCGGGCTCCCGCGCCCGGTCCGCGAGCGAAGACGAGCGGCAAATGGCCCATCACCGTGGCGGCGGTCGTCATCAGGACGGGCCGCAGGCGCGTGCCCGCGGCCTCGATGACGGCCTTGACCTTGTCCGAACCCTGTTGCTGGACCTGGTTGGCGAACTCCACGATCAGGATGCCGTTCTTCGCGATGAGCCCCACGAGCGTGATCAGGCCGACCTGACTGTAGATGTTCAGCGTCGTGAAGCCCAGGAACGAGAAGAGGAGCGATCCCGCGAGCGCCAGCGGCACCGATCCGACGAGGATGATGAAGGGGTCCCGGAAGCTCTCGAATTGCGCGGCGAGCACGAGGTAGATCAGGATCGCCGACAGCAGGAACGTACCGAGAAACTTCCCTCCCTCGGTGCGCACCTGCCGGGACTCTCCGGCGTAGTCGACCGTGAAGCCCTGCGGGAGGATCTTCTTCGCCTCATTTTCCAGGAAGCTCAGGGCCGTGACGAGGGAGACCCCAGGCGGAATGACGGCCTGGATGTGCACCGCGTTGAGTTGCTGGAAGCGCTTCAACTCCCGCGGCTCGGTCGTCGTCTTCAGCGTCGCGAAGGTCGAGAGCGGGACGAGCTTGTCGTTCGATCCTCGGACGTAGATCTGCGCCAACTGGTCGGGTGTGAGCCTTTCCGCCCGCTTAACCTGCGGGATGACCTTGTAACTCCTGCCCTGCACGCTGAACCGGTTGACGTAATTGCCTCCGAGAAGGGTCGAGAGGTCCCGGCCGGCCTGCGCGAGATCCACCCCCTGTGAC
>JANMPW010000553.1:0-2611 GCA_031370065.1 Acidobacteriota bacterium | reverse complement strand
ATCGCGTTCTCGGTGGATCCGGCCGCTCCCGAAGACGACCTCGTCGCCTCGCTCGGCATCCTGCGCCTGGCGGTGGACCAAAAGCTGCGCCAGGACCGCTACGTCTCCGCGCTCCAGGAGGCGCGACGGATCCAGATGTCGATCCTTCCCAAGCGCGCGCTGCGCCGCGGGGAGATCGAGGTCGCGGGGTTCACCACTCCGGCCGAGCTCGTCGGGGGCGACTACTTCGACTTCATCCCGGTCTCGGACCGCATCCTCGGGCTGGCGATCGCGGACGCGTCGGGCCACGGGCTGCCCGCGGCGCTGCAGGTGCGCGACGTATACACGGGCCTGCGGATGGCGGTCGAGCGGGACTTCAAGATCGTGCGCACCGTCGAGAGGCTAAACCGGATCATCCACGAGTCGCGCCTCACGACGCGCTTCGTATCGCTCTTCTACGGAGAGATCGAAGACAACGGCAGCCTGATGTACGTCAACGCCGGCCATCCGCATCCGCTGCACTTCCATGGGGCGAGCGTCACCCCGCTCATTCAGACCGGCCTCGTCCTGGGGCCCACGGCCAATGCCACTTACAGCCGCGGCTACCGGAGCGTCGAGCCGGGAGACGCGGTGCTGTTTTACACGGACGGGATGATCGAAGCGCACGACGCGGAGGGCGAAGAATTCGGACCGGGGCGCCTCTCGCGCGCGTTCATCGAGCTGCGCGACCGGCCCTGCGACGAGATCGCCCGCGAACTGATCAAGATCGTGCGGCAGTGGGCGGGGGGCGGCCCGCCCGAGGACGACATGACCGTCGTCGTCTTGAAGCGCCACCACGGTCCGGCTCCGGTCTCCGAAGATCGCCGCTCGATGCCGGTTCCGACGCCTTCCTGAGCGCTTGCCGCACGAAAGCGGCTCCCAGGGCTCCCTCAGGCCTTCTGACGGCTCCGAAAGAAGTCCGCGGTCGCCTTCAGCCCGTCTTGGAGAGAGGTCCAGGCGGGCAGGCCGAAGTCGCGGCGCACGAGCGAGCCGTCCAGGACGCTGCGCATCTGCTCGCCGGCCGGGGCTGGAACGTGGGGCGGCGTGGCCGTGTACGCGTACTCGGCCGCCAGCGCCGCGAAGAGGCGATTGACCGAGGTCTCGATTCCGGTGCCGAGGTTCCAGGCACCGCTCTTGTCGCTCGTGGCCGCACGCGCCGCCGCTTCGACGAGGTCGCCGACGTAGACGTAGTCGCGGGTCTGTTCGCCGTCGCCGTTGATCTTCAGCGGCCGCGACCCGAGCATCGCGGCCGAGAAGATCGCGACGACGCCGGCTTCGCCCGTGCCGTCCTGCCAGGGGCCGTAGACGTTGGCGTAGCGGAAGACCTGGGTCTGGAAGCCGTGCACGACGTGGTAGTAGTGCATGTACTTCTCGATCGAGAGCTTCGCGCAGCCGTAGGGCGAGATGGGATTGGTCGGGTGGCTCTCGGTCGCGGGCTTGCCGTTTTCGGGCTCGCCGTAGATCGCGCCTCCGGTCGAGGAGAAGAGAACGTGGAGGGTCCCGGCGCGGCGCATCGCCTCGAAGAGCTTGAGGCCGCCGATGATGTTCGAGCGCGCATCGCCCACGGGGTCGGCCACGCTGTGGCGCAGGTCGATCTGGGCCGCATGGTGGGACACGAAGGCGATCTTCTCTTCGCGCAGCAGGGGTTCGAGGTCCGCCTCGGCGATGTCGGCCTGGACGAAACGGGCGGCCTCGGGGAGTCTCTCGCGGCGGCCAGACGAGAGGTCGTCGACGATGACCACGCGGTGGCCGTCCTTGAGGTGGCGTTTGGCCATGTGCGAACCGATGAAGCCCGCTCCCCCGGTGACGAGGATGTTCATAGAATCCTTTCGATGACTCGGATGCACGCATGATAGCGAAGAAGACTCCCGACCCGCGCCTCGCGATGGAGCCCGCGGCGCTCGGCCTCTCGGAGCCGCCGCGGAGCTTCTATCGGCGTGGAACCGTCGTGGTCGCACGCGCCCTCGTCGGGGCCTGGATCGCCCGGCGCTGGCGCGGCCGCTGGTACGGCGGCCGGATCGTCGAGACGGAGGCGTATCTCGGCGTGGAGGACCGGGCGGCGCATTCCTGGGCGGGCCGACGTACGCCCCGCGTCGAGCCGATGTACGCCGACGGCGGGCATCTCTACGTCTTCCTGGTCTACGGCATGCACCACTGCGCCAACGTCGTCACGCGCTCGGAGGGGACTCCGGAGGCCGTGCTCCTTCGAGCGGCGCTGGGGCCGGCGGGCACTCCGGTGCGCCTGATGGCCGGGCCGGGGAAGCTCTGCGCGGCGCTCGGCATCACGACGGCGCAGAGCGGCCTCGACCTGCTCTCCAGGGAAGCGATCAGAATCTTCCGTGGGCGCCCGCGGCGTCCGCGCATCGGGATTTCGCCCCGGATCGGCGTCGACTATGCGGGGGAGGCGAAGGACTCTCCGCTGAGGTTCTTCGATCGAGACTCTCCGGCCGTGTCAGTGCGGCAATAAAGGCGACTGCCTTGGCCCCGCCTCCGAGGTCGAGACGACGGCGTTCTTGCCGGCGTGTTTGGCGCGGTAGAGGGCCGCGTCCGCCTTCTCAACCAGATCCTTCTTGTCGCCGGAATCGTCCGGGTA
>JANMPW010000478.1:0-7971 GCA_031370065.1 Acidobacteriota bacterium | reverse complement strand
CTCGCGCCCGGCGACCTTGTCGATCTCGTCCAGGAACACGATGCCCGACGAGTGCGCCCGCTCGACGGCCTCGCGCGCGACCTGGCCGGGGTCGATGAGCCTTCCCTCTTCCTCGGCCTGCAGGATCTGCCGCGCCTCGCCCACGGTCGTCTTGCGGCGTTTCTTCTTGCCGCCGAAGAGGCCCGGGAGCATCTCCTTGACGTTGATGTCCATCTCCTCGACGCCCTGGTTCGTGACGATCTCGAAGGACGGGAACGTCTTGTCGGCCACCTCGACCTCGACAAGACGGTCCTCGAGCTTGCCATCGCGCAGGAGTTGGCGCAGCTTGCCGCGCGTCTCCTCCGCCTCGGTGTCCGGCAGCGCGGGCAGGAGCAGGTCGAGAAGCCGCTGCTCGGTGCGCCCGGTGGCGCGGTCGCGGATCTCGAGAGTTTTCTCCTCGCGGACCATCTGGACGGCGACCTCGGTCAGGTCGCGCACGATCGACTCGACGTCGCGGCCGACGTAACCGACCTCGGTGAACTTCGAGGCCTCGACCTTCAGGAACGGCGCGTCCGCCAGGCGCGCGAGCCGCCGCGCGATCTCCGTCTTGCCAACGCCCGTCGGCCCGATCATGAGAATGTTCTTCGGCAGGATCTCGCGCGCCATCTCGGGCGAGAGCCGCTGGCGCCGCCAGCGGTTGCGCAACGCGATCGCAACGGCCTTCTTCGCGCGCTTCTGCCCGATCACGTACTTGTCGAGCTCGACGACGATCTCGCGCGGCGTTCGCGCGTCGGCCACCGGGACCGGGGCTTGCGTCTCGCCGGGCATCAAGAAGACCACGTCATACCTCTTCCAGAGTGATGTGGTCGTTCGTGTAGATGTCGATCTCGGACGCGATCAGCAGCGATTCGCGCGCGATCTCGGCGGCCGAGAGGTCCGCGCGGTGCTTGAGCAGCGCGCGCGCGGCGGCGAGCGCGTAGGCGCCGCCCGAGCCGATCGCGAGGACCCCTTCTTCCGGGGAGATCAGGTCGCCCGTGCCGGAGATCAGTAGGGACGTCGTCTTATCGGCGACGATGAGCAGGGCCTCGAGCTGGCGGAGCATTTTGTCCGTGCGCCAATCCTTGGCGAGCTCGATCGCGGAGCGATCGAGGTTGCCGCGGAACTCCTCGAGCTTCATTTCGAATCGCGAGAAGAGCGCGAAGGCGTCGGCCGAAGAGCCGGCAAAGCCCGCGATCACCTCGCCGCCCCTCAACCTGCGAATCTTCGCCGCCGTCTGCTTCATGACGGTCGTGCCGAGCGTGACCTGGCCGTCCGAAACCATCGCCACCTTGCCCCCGTGGCGCACGCAAAGGACGGTGGTCGAATGCCACTTTTTCATCGAGAGGCAGGATACAGCAGCTTCCCGGGCCGGGAAACCGGAGACGGGGGACGGGAAGCCCGGATCCTCATCCTCGTCTATCGTTTATCGTTTACCGTTTACCGTCTTCGGGCTCGCGAGCGCTTTCACCGCCGCCTCGATGATCGCCTCCTCCTGCCCCTCGACCGCCGCCGGTCGGTCGGCGACCGCGATGTCGGGCGCGACGCCCTGTCCCTCGTAGCTCTTGCCGTCGAGCCCCTCGATCGCACGGGCGCAGTACCAGAGCGTCGAGCCGTCGGAGAGCCTGGCAGCCGCCGCTCCGCCACTGGCCATGCCGGCGGTCGTCTCGCCGACGATGGGCCCGATCCGATGCGCGCGGAACTTCAAGGCGAGCGCCTCGCCGGCGGATGCCGTGCCCGAGTTCACGAGCAGCGCAACCGGGAGGCGGCCGTACACGGGGGGGACGAGGCGTTTGCCGTCGCGCGAGATCGCGTAGTAGTCGCCCGCGCTCCACTGTCCCTGCAGGAAGGTCGAAAGGATGTTCGGATCGTAGCCGCCGCTGTTGCCCCGCGCATCGAGGAGAAATCCCTCGATGTCGCCCCAGCCTGCGAGCTCGCGCCGCGCGCGCCCGGTCTCGCTCCTGTCGAGCAGCATGTCCACGACGGCGAGCGCGGTCTCCGTGCTCATGCCCCAGATGTGAGCGTATCCGTAGGCCTTGCCGTCCTTGCGGATCACGCGCGCGCTCTTCCAGACGAGGGCGTCGCCCGCCTCCTCGGGCATCCGCGCGAGGCGTTCGAGGCGGGGTGGGCCATCGCCGCGCTGCCAGGTCGTCTGCATGAACGTGCCTGGAGCGCCCTCGAAGACGAAGAAGAGGTCGCGAAAATTGACCCTCTCGCGGCCGTACTTGCGCCCATCCACCTCGAGGACGCGGTCGCCCGTTTTCAGGCCCGCGCGTTCGGCGGAGCTTCCCGGGATCACTCCCTTGACCGCGTAGCCGTCGCCATCCTGGCCGATGCGCAGCCCCGCCGTGCCCCAACCGCGCTCGGGAAGCCGGCCGGCTGGAATGCGGAAGGTGTGGGAATCGGACAGCGTTGCGAGCAGCCGGTCGTACGCCGCATTCTGCTCGGCCGGCGACGCGGAGCGCGAAAGTTCGTCACGTGCCCGCGTCACTGCGCGGTCCCAGTCGACCCCTTTGAGCTTCGGATCGAAGAACCCTTCGCGGATCGTCCGGTCGACCTCGACGAGGACTGGCGGCATCGGCGGATTCGGCGTCGGCGTCTGTGCGCTCACGCACGCCGCGATAAAGCCGGCCCAACCACCGACCACGATCCACAAACTACGAATCATCAGGCTTTCGGATGCGCATTGCGATAGACCTCGCGCAGCCGCGCCGCGTCCAGGTGCGTGTACTTCTGCGTCGTCGAGAGCGAGGCGTGGCCGAGCAGCTCCTGGATCGCGCGCAGGTCCGCGCCGGCCTGCAGCAGGTGCGTGGCGAACGTGTGCCGCAGCGCGTGCGGCGAGATCTCCTCGGGAAGGCCGGCCGCGCGCAGGCGCCGCTTCAAGAGCCGCGCCATCGAGCGGGGCGTCAGCCTTCCGCCGCGCGCGTTGACAAAGAGGGGTTCGCTCACTTGCGCCTTGCGCCCCTCGCCGGCCCGGGCCCGATGGCGCAGAGCCGCCCGCGAGGGCAGGTACGCCCGCAGCGCGTCCGCAGCGATCTCTCCGAAGGGCACGATCCGCTCGCGGCTGCCCTTTCCCATCACGCGCGCCAGGCGCTCCGAGAGGTCCACGTCCTCGCAATCGAGGCCCGCCGCCTCCGACACACGCAGGCCGGTGGCGTACAGGAGCTCGAAGAGCGCCCGCTCGCGCTCGGGCACGAGCGTCTCGTCCTCATCGGCCGCAAGCAGCCGTTCCGTATCGGGAAGGGTCATCGCACGCGGGAGCGTTTTCGGCACGCGCGGCGACGGCAGGCCCTTGGCCGGATTCTTCTCGAGATGGCCCTCCCGGCAGGCCCAGCGAAAGAACGAGCGCAGCGTTGAGAGATGCCGCGCGAGCGAACGGTTCGAGAGCCGCGCGCGGTGGAGGTGGGCGAGGTAGGAACGCACGGCCAGCGTGTCGATTTTTGCGAGCGGCGTCTTTCCCGCGCTCTCGTGCGCGAACTCCCGCTCCCAGAAATCGGTGAACCGATCGAGGTCCGAGCGGTAGGCGAGCACCGTCCGCGGGGAGAAGCGCCGCTCGTCGGCCACGTAGGTCTCGAAACCGTCAATGGCACGGGAAAGCGAAATCACGCTGCTTCAGTGTAGCGCGGCCCGAGGCGGGCATCACCCGAGCCTGTCATCCCGAGGAGCGGAGCGACGAGGGACCCCGCGCTCGACTGCCCGAAACGCGTGTCGAGTACGGGATCCCTCGCTGCGCTCGGGATGACGACTTTGCGCTGCGAGCGGGAGGACGGCCTTAGAATCCCCCCGATGGAACTGCGACCGTTTCGTTCGATCCGCTTCTGCCCGCGCGTCCTGAAAGCACGGGGCCTCTCCGCGGTCTTCGCGCCGCCCTACGATCAGATCCCGTCGGCGAAGCAGGACATCCTCTACGCGCAGGCGCCCGAAAACATCGTTCGCATCACCTGCCGCAGGAAAGACGACGAAGACCAATACGCGGGCGCCGCCAAGACGCTCGCGGACTGGCTCGCCGACGGCACCCTCGAAAAGGAAAGGCGGCCGGCGCTCTGGATCTACCGCCAGACTTTCACCGATGGCGGAAAAACCTTCGTCCGCGACGCGCTCGTCGGCCTCGTCCGGCTCGGGGAATACGAGACCGGCGTCATCCGGCCGCACGAGCGCACGCTCGCAAAGCCGAAGGAAGACCGCCTGGCGCTGCTTGCCGCGACGAAGGCGGACCTCGAGCTCGTCTTTCTCCTGACTCGCGCGCCGCTCTCGGCCGCCCTCTCCACGCGCCGCGGGGCGCAGCTTTCCGCGACCGACCCGGACGGCGTGCGGCACGACGCCTTCCGCATCTCGGACTTCGCCGCGCACGTCGAGCTCCAGGGGCTCGTGAAGAACGCCGAGGCGCTCATCGCCGACGGCCATCACCGTTACGAGACCGCGCTCGCATTCTCGAAGGATCCCGCCGCCGCAAAGCTGCCGGGCGCGCGTTACAAGCTCTGCGCGATCGTGGACATGGCTTCGCCGGGCCTCGTCGTCCGGCCGATCCATCGCCTGCTGTCGGGCCTGCCCGATTGGAATCCGGAGAGGCTGCTGACGGCCGCACGCGGGTATTTCGACCTCGAGGAGCACGTCTCCGCGCGGGACGCCGTCGCGGCCCTGCAGAAACACTCCCGCATCCGGCCCGCCTTCGTACTCTTCGCTTTGCCGGCGCGGCCCACCCTGCTGACGCTCTCCTCTGTCTCCGATGTGCCCGCGCCGCTGCCCTGGCCCGAAGGCCGCTCGGAGGCCTGGAAGAGCCTCGACGTCGCAGCCCTCGAGGTCGCCCTCTTCGGAAAGCTCCTCTCGATCGACACCGACGCGATCGCGCGCGGCGAGCACGTCTCCTTCACCTCCGACACCGACGCGGCGCTGTCCGCCGTCGAGAAAGGGCAAGCGCAGGCGGCCGTGCTCATGCGCTCGACCACCGTGTCGGACGTCGAAGCGGTCGTCTCCGCCGGCGACCGCCTGCCGCAGAAGTCCACGCACTTCTTTCCGAAGATGTACTCCGGGATCTTCGGCGTATCGCTCGAGGAGCCGGTTTACTAGGGCGTGTCGTAGGGGCGGCCTTGCAGCCGCCTGCGGGAGGGGACAAGCCCCTCCCCTACGACCCGGAGAGGACATCGGATCATGTCGGCAGAGCAATTCGTCGCCGGGGGGCAGGCGCTCCTCGGGGTCGGCGACACGGCCGGAGCGATCGCGACGTGCCGACGGGCGCTCGCGATCGAGCCCGACTGCCTCGCCGCCCACGTCTGCATGGCGCGGGCGATGCTTCCGGGCGACGACTACCTCGTCTGGCTCGGCCGCTTCCACGCGGAGCTTGAGCCGAAGACGTACCTCGAGATCGGGGTCGACGCCGGCAGAACGCTCTCGCTCGCTCGGCCTCCGACGCTCGCCATCGGAGTGGACCCGGCCATGCCGGCGAGCCCGCCGCCCTTCGCGGCCCCGACGCGGACCTTCGCGATGGAAAGCGACGCCTTCTTCGCGTTACCGGACGTGGCTGCGCGACTCGGCCACGCGCCCGTTGCGCTCGCCTTCGTGGACGGGCTGCACCTCTTCGAGCAGGCCCTACGGGATTTCATGCACGTCGAACGACACGCCGCGCGGGGCTCGGTCGTGCTCTTCCACGATTGCCTGCCGCTCGATCAGGCGACGTCGAGCCGGGAACGCTCCACGGCCTTCTGGACCGGAGACGTCTGGAAGCTCCTGCCCATTCTGCTCGAACACCGGCCGGACCTCGACGTGTTCGTGATCCCCGCGTACCCGACGGGCTTGGGCGTCGTCACGCGCCTGGATCCCTCGTCGAAGGTCCTCGGCGAGCGCGTCGGCGACATCGCCGCGGCCTGGACGCCGCGGGAATGGAGCGATGCGCCCGCAGACGGCCCACCGCTACCCCTCGTTGCCAACGACGGCCCCACGGTGCTCGCGCGAATCCGCGCGGCCGGTTCCACCGCGTCCGGTTAGTCCTTCTTCGCGAATCCCCGCACGTCGTTCTTGACGAGGCTTTCGATCTGCTCCTTCGTCAGCTTCTTGCCGAAGGGCGGCATGTCTTCCTTGCCCTCGGTGACCGACTTGATGAGCTCGGCGTTCGACTCGCCCGCCTGCCACTCGGCGTCGCTGAACTTGCGGGCCATGAGGTGCTTTCCCTTGGCCGTGTCGGCCTTGCCGTCCTCGCCGTGGCACTTGGCGCAATACTGCTTGAAGAGCTCCGAGGGGTGCGGCTCCTGCTCCGTCGCATAGAGAGCCACGCCGAGCGCGCCGAGCCCGCCGAACACGAGAGCGCCAAGCATCTGAGTTTTCTTCATCCCTTCCTCGCTTTCTCCAATTCCTGGAGTACTTGTTCCGGTTCCCAATCCGCTCCGTAGTAGATCGTCGCGAGCCGGCCCTCCGGATCGATGACGGCCACCGCCTGCTGGTGCATGATCTGACCGCGCTCGGGGTAGTAGAGGACGCCGAAGGTCTCGGCCACTCGCGCGAGCGCGCGCGGATCGCCCGTCAGAAATTTCCAGCGCGCAGGATCAGCGCCGATGCGTTTGGCGTAGTCGGCAAGAACCGCAGGCGTGTCGTTCTCGGGGTCGACCGTGACGGCGAGCAGGCGGCCGAAATTCTTCCCGGTGAGCGCCGCGTTCAACTTCGCGAACTTTGCCATCGTCATGGGGCAGGCCGACGCGTCCGGACAGCGCGTGTAGGCGAAGGTCACGGCAACCGGCTCGCCGCGAAACTGCGAGAGGCGCACGGTCTTCCCGGTCTGGTCGGTGAGCGCGAAATCCGGCACCGTCTCCCCGACCGCGATTGCCTTGTTCGGCTCGGGCCGGACGCCGCCGGCGGTGCTCGACACCGCGGCCGTAGCCGGTACCCGCGTCGGCCGGCCTTCGACGAGAGCCGCCTCTTCGCGCGGCCGGCAGGCCACGGCGAGGAGCAGGGGGATGCAGGCAAGGCTCTTCCTCACGGTGACATTCCTACAGGACTTGGCGCCCGGAGTTGCGAAAGTTAAGGAAGCTCAAAGGGCGCGCCGCGAGCCGATGTAACCAGCCAGCTTCTGGAGGTCCACGTTGCCGCCCGAGAGCACCACGCCCACGCGTTTTCCCGAAAAGTCGGCCTTCTTGTGGCGCACGGCCGCGGCCGCGGCGGCGCCCGAGGGTTCGATGAGCACTTTCATGCGTTCGAGCATCCACGTGAGGGTCTCGACCATCTCGTCGTCGGAGACGAGGAGAATGTCCTTCACGCTCTCCTGCACGATCGGGAACGTGAGCTTGCCGGGCGAAGAAACCCGGAGGCCGTCGGCGATCGTCGGATTCTGCGGGACCTCGACCCGGTGCCCGGCCGCGAGCGAGCGTTTCGTGTCGTCGGCCGTCTCGGGCTCGGCGCCGTAGACCGCGATGCCGGGCTTCATGTGGCGCGCGGCCGTGGCCCATCCGGCGATCAAGCCGCCGCCCGAGACGCAGACGACGATCGCGTCGAGGTCGGAAACCTCCTCGAGAAGCTCGACCGCACCCGTGGCCTGGCCGGCCATGATGAGCTCGTCGTCGAAGGGCGGCACGAGGACCGCGCCGCGCTCGCGGCAGATCTTTTCGGCGAGGTCGTCCCGGCTCTGGCTCGCGCGGTCGTAGAGCACGACCTCAGCGCCGTAACCGCGGGTCGCGTCGATCTTCGACTGCGGGGCATCGTCGGGCATGACGATCGTCGCGCGGATGCCGAGCAGCCGCGAGACCAGCGCCACGGCCTGCGCGTGGTTGCCCGAGGAGAAGGCGACGACCGCGTCGACCTTCTGGCGCTCGGTCTCCGCCTTGATCTTGTTGTAGGCGCCGCGGAACTTGAAGGCGCCGCCGCGCTGGAGGTTCTCGGCCTTGAAAAAGACGGTCGCGCCGGCCGCCTCGTCGAACTGTCGCGACGTGAGGACGGGCGTGCGGTGCGCGACGCCCGCAAGACGTCTTCTTG
>JANMPW010000386.1:0-11075 GCA_031370065.1 Acidobacteriota bacterium | reverse complement strand
TCCGCGAGCTGGGGCTTGCGCATCTCGCCCTTGCGCTGCTCGGGCTGTCGGGACAGCTGCGACAGGGCGATGATCGGGACGCGCAGCTCCTTGGCGAGCAGCTTCAAGCCGCGCGAGATCATCGAGACCTCCTGCGTACGGTTGTCGAAGCGGCCGTGCCCGCCCATGAGCTGCATGTAGTCTACGATCAGCAGGTCGAGGCCGTGCTCGCGCTTCAAGCGCTGGCCCTTCGCTCGCATCTCCGGGACGTTCAGGGCGGCGCTGTCGTCGATGAAGAAGCGGGCTCCGTGGATCTTCGACTGCGCGAGCACCAGCCGCTGCATGGCTTCCTTGGACGCGAAGCCGTCGCGGACCTTCTTGGCATCCACGTCGGCCTCCGAGCACAGCACGCGGAAACCGAGCTGCTCCTTCGACATCTCGAGCGAGAAGAATCCGACCGCGCGGCCCTCGCGGATCGCGACGTGCTGCGCGATGTTCAGAGCGAACGACGTCTTCCCCACCGAAGGCCGCGCCGCGAGCACGATCAAGTCCGTGCCCTGCAGCCCCGAACTCATGCGGTCGAGCTCGGTGAACCCCGTGGACAAGCCCGACAGCATGCCCTGCCGGCCCCGCGCGTCCTCGATGATCTCGAGGTTGCGGCTGACGACCTTCCCGATCGGCTCGAACCCGCCATGGACGGCCCCTTCGGCGATGTCGAAGATCTCGCCCGTGGCCTCGCCGAGGAGCGCCTCGGCATCCCTCTCGCCCGAGAGCCCGTCCCGGACGATGCGCTGGCCGGTCCGGATGAGCCGGCGCAGCGTCGACTTTTCCTTCACGATTTTCGCGTAGTGCTCGACGTTGCCGACGTCCGGGACCCCGTCGAGCAGCGACGCCAGGTAGGACGCTCCCCCGATCTTTTCGACCGCGCCGGAGCGACCGAGCTCCTCCTTGAGGGTCAGCACGTCGATCTCGGCCGAGCGCTGCGAAAGCTCCATCATCGCGCCGTAGATCCGGCGGTGGGTGTCGGGGAAGAAGTCGTCCTGCGAGAGGATCGGGACGACGAAGGAAAGCGACGCCGGGTCGAGGAGAATTGCGCCGAGGACCGAGCGCTCCGCCTCGAGGTTCTGCGGGAGGGTTTTTTCGGCGGTAATTTCGTCGAGCATCGCGGAAGTCGCGGCGATTCTGTTCGCGCTCGCGGCGGGAGTCAACGGGCCCCAGGATTTCCGCACGCGCATTGCCGGCCTCCGCTTCGGCGCCCACGCGGAAAAAAGTTTCTTTTCCGCAATTGCCGACTTTTCCGCAGATCCATTAGCGCGCAAGCAGGCGGACAGATGATGTCCGTGCGGGAAGACGGGAGGCGGCAGACGCGACGCGGCGAGGATGCTACGGCCTGCGTGCACGCAGCGCGGCCAGCATCGCTGCGTCGCCGACCACGGCGCCCGGCTTCTTGCGCCCCTCCACCGTGCCGTGAAAGTCGCTGCCCGCCGTCGTCGCGAGATTGAGCTCGCGGGCGAGCGACAGGAATCGGCGCTCTTCGTCCGGACCGTGGTCGGGATGGAAGACCTCGATCGCGTCCAGTCCCTCGACGGCGAGGGCGCGGATGAGGCCGTCCGCGTCCTTGTACCAGACGGCGTGCGCAACCGACGTCACCCCGCCGGCGGCCCGTATGGCGCGCACGACCTCCACGGCCTTCCACTTCTCGTAGGGGACATACCAGGGGTGGTCGCGGCCGAGAAAGCGGTCGAAGGCGTCGTCGTTGGACTTGGCGTATCCCGCGCGGATGAGCGCACGCGCCAGGTGCGGCCGCCCCCAGACGCCATCCCCGACGTCCGCCCGGATGGCGTCCAGATCGATCGCGTACCCGTGCTCGACGAGCTTTTCGGCCATCCGCTCGCCCCGAGTCCGGCGCTCCTCCTGGCGAAGCGCGAGTGCCGCGTTCAGGCCCTCGTTCTTCTCATCCACGAAGAGGGCGAGGATGTGGATGTCGTCCTGGCTACCCCATTCGGCCGAGATCTCGGCACCGGCGATGAGCTCGATGCCGCGCCGATTCGCCTCCTCCCTGGCCTGCGGGAGCCCCTGGAGGGTGTCGTGGTCCGTCAGCGCGAAGGCATCGAGCCCGGCCTCTGCCATCCGGCCGACGAGCACCGCCGGAGAGTCGAGGCCATCGGAGACCGTCGAATGGCTGTGGAGGTCGATCTTCATGAGGGCAAGATCGTACCCCGGGGCCGAGGTGGTGAGTTTTGAGTCGTGAGCCGTCGAGTCGAGCCTTCTCATGACTCATGACTCATATAGAATCCCGCCCCGCGGCGGCTTGGCCGCGAGACCATTGCTAGGAGTCACTCATGCCCCTGCAGCCTGGCGACATGGCCCCCGATTTCACCCTCCCCTCGACGGTGGGAGACAAGGTCACCCTCTCCGATTACCGCGGCAAGAAGAGCGTCGTGTTGCTCTTCTATCCGCTCGACTTCTCGCCGGTCTGCTCCGGGGAGACAAAGCAGTGCGCAGAGATGCTACCCTCCGGCGGTGCGTCCGACGTCGAGGTGCTGGGCATCTCGGTGGACTCCCTCTGGACGCACAAGGCCTTCGCCGCGGCGCAGGGCATCTCCTATCCGCTCGTCGCCGACTTCCACCCGAAGGGGGCCGTCGCCGAGAAATACGGCGTCTACCTCGCCGACAAGGGCATTTCGGCGCGCACCGCCTTCGTCATCGGCAAGGACGGCTTGATCAAGGAGATCATCGGTGCCGACATCCCCATCGCGCGCGACATCGCCGGGATCCTCGCAAAGGCCCGGGCCGCGTAAACGGAAACCTCGACAGACGGCGGGTTCGCGAGAACCGGCATGAACAATCGCACTCCCATGAATGAAGCGCCTGCCACCGTGCCGACCCTCGCGGACACCGACCGGATCCGCGAAATCGCCTCGCACTTTCGAAAGATCATCGGCCTGCTCGGGCTCGACGGGGCCGATCCGAATCTCGTCGAGACCCCGGAGCGCGTGGCCAAGATGTACCTCGAGCTCTTCCAGGGCCTCTCGGAGGGAGCCGAGCCCAGGGTTACCTTCTTCCCCAACGACGAGCACTACTCGGCGATGGTCATCGAGAAGGACATCCCCTTCTACTCGCTCTGCTCCCACCACTTCGTCCCGTTTTACGGCCACGCCCATGTCGCCTATATCCCGAACGAGTCGATCGTGGGACTCTCGAAGATTGCGCGGATCGTCGAGTTCTACGCCCGGCGCCCGCAGCTGCAGGAGCGCCTGACCGAGCAGATCGCCCGCTACATGGCCCAGAAGCTCGACCCCCAGGGCGTCATGGTGGTCATCGAGGCGCGCCACCTGTGCGTCGAGATGCGCGGCATCAAAAAGCCGGGGGCGCTGACGGTCACGTCCGCCATCCGCGGCATCTTCAACACCCAGTCGGTCCGCGAGGAGTTCCTCGACCTGCTGAACCGCCGCGCGACCTAGCCGCTAGCGGATCGCTGGCGGCGTATTGCGGTAGACCTTCCCGTCCTTCATCACGAAGGAAACGGACCCGAGCGCCTGCACGTCGGTGAGCGGGTCGCCCGTCACGGCCACGATGTCGGCGAATGCCCCGGGCGCCACGACGCCGAGCACTCCCGGCATCCCGAGCATCTCTCCGGCGCGCGCGGTCGCGGACTGGATCGCCGCCATCGGGGTCATCCCTTCCTGGACCATCAGGGCGAACTCCCTTGCCAGCGGCTCCGACCACGGGAAGCTGCCGGCGTCGGTGCCGAACGCGATCTTCACGCCGGCCTTCATGGCTTTTCGCAGCGAGGGGCCATGCACCTCGGCGCGTTTGCGGTCCTTCGCGCCCGCCGGGGTTCCCTCGGGCGCCCAATCGTAGAAGTACGGCATCATGGTCGGCACGAGCCAGGTCCCCTGGCGAACCATCTGCGCCACCGCCTCGTCGTCGAGGTCGAGCCCGTGCTCGATCGAATCGCAGCGCGCATCGAGCGCACGATGGAGGCCGATGCCGTTGTAGGCGTGGCAGGCGACCT
This sequence comes from Acidobacteriota bacterium, assembly GCA_031370065.1. Classification (GTDB taxonomy): domain Bacteria; phylum Acidobacteriota; class Thermoanaerobaculia; order UBA5066; family Gp7-AA6; genus DAHUXD01. Next base: position 7,078 of record JANMPW010000386.1, on the reverse strand, counting down.
TCTTTCCCCAACCGTGCGCCTCGTCCACGACGGCCTCGAGCTCGGAGAGCGTCAGCGTCGGCTGCGAGACGAGGTTGCCCTTCGCGTCCACCCACGAGCGGTGGTTCATGTAGACCTTGATCCAATCGGCGCCGTTCGAGAGCTGCTCGCGGGCAGCCTTGCGCGCCTCGACCGGCCCGTCGATGAGCTGGGCGCCCTTCGGGACGTCCACGTCCGGCGCGTACCCATTAAGGCCGTAGCCTCCCGTGGACGAGATGGCGCGCGTGCAAACGAACATCCTCGGTCCCGCAACGTAGCCCCGCTCGATCGCTTCCTTGACGCCCACGTCGGCGTAGCCGGCGCCCTCCGTCTCGACGTCGCGGATCGTGGTGAAGCCCTGGTCCAGAAAACGCTGGGCCAGGGCGGTCGCCCGGGCGGCCCGGAAGGCGACGCTCTGCTTCAAGAGCTGCTCGTCATAGTCCGCGCCGGCCGGGTCGAGGAGGATGTGGGTGTGCGTGTCGATGAAGCCGGGCAGCACCGTCGCCCGGGAGAGGTCGATCACGGCCGCTCCCTGGGGCACATTCGCCGGCGACCAGGCGCCGACACTCTCGATGCGGTTGCCGCGCACGACGATGGCCCGGTCGCGCCGTGGCGCGCCAGAGCTCCCGTCGATCAGGGTCCCCGCGTGAATCACCGTCGCGGGCTGCGTCTTCTCCGTCTGCGCGGCGAGCGGGAGAGCCGAGAGGATCAGGAGAGCTCCGAGAAGTCGGGTGCGACGCATGGTCACCTCCTCTGGGCGACATTCCACCACAGTGGCCGGGAGAATGTAGACTTCCCGACAGTCTCATGACGCTTGCCGCCGGCTCCCGCCTCGGCCCCTACGAGATCCTCGGCCAGATCGGCGCGGGAGGCATGGGCGAGGTGTACCGGGCCAAGGATCCGCGCCTTAGCCGCGAGGTCGCGATCAAAGTCCTGCCCGCCTCCATCTCGCAGGACGCGGATCGGCTGCGCCGCTTCGAGCAGGAGGCAAAGGCCGCCGGAGTTCTGAACCACCCCAACATCACCGCCGTCTACGACATCGGCTCTCACGACGGCGCGCCGTACGTCGTTCAGGAGCTGCTCGAAGGCGAAACTCTGCGGTCTGTGCTGGCGGGCGGACGGCTTTCTCCTCGCAAAACGACCGACTACGCGACCCAGATCTCCCACGGCCTGGCGGCGGCGCACGAGAAGGGCATCATCCACCGGGACCTGAAACCCGAGAACCTCTTCGTCACGAAAGATGGGCGGTTGAAGATCCTCGACTTCGGCCTCGCCAAGCTGACGCACCAGGAGGAGGGTTCGCGGGCCACCAACCTCCCGACGGCCACGGCGGGAACCGAGCCCGGCGTCGTGATGGGAACGCTCGGCTACATGTCTCCCGAGCAGGTCCGCGGCAAGCCCGCCGACGCGCGTTCGGACATCTTCTCGTTCGGCGCGATCCTGTACGAGATGCTCTCGGGCAACCGCGCGTTCCGCGGGGACTCGGCCGCCGATACGATGTCAGCGATCTTGAAGGAGGACCCGCCGGATCTCTCCGTAACCAACCAGAGCATCAACCCGGGCCTCGAGAAAGTCGTCCGCCACTGTCTCGAGAAGAACCCCGAGCAGCGCTTCCACTCCGCGCACGACATCGCGTTTGCGCTCGACGCCCTGTCGGGCACCTCCGGGCAGGCTGCCGCGCTCGCGCCACCGAGGCGCGCCATCGGGCGGCCCGCCCTCGCCGCCCTCCTCGCCGTCTCGGCTCTCATCGCGGGCCTCGCGATCGGGCGCCTGACATCTCCCGCGCCGGCCGAGCCTCCGGAGATCCGGCCGCTGACCTTCTCCGGCCACGACCAGAACCCGGCAGCCTCGCCGGACGGGAAGACGATCGCGTTCGACTCCAACCGCGACGGGCGAAGCCGCATCTGGCTCAAGCAAATCGCCGGCGGCGGGGAGGTTGCCCTGACGGAGGGCCCGGCCGACGAACAGCCGCGATTCTCCCCCGACGGTGCCAACGTGCTCTTCGTCCGATTCGGAGCGAACGCCGGTTCCCTGTACCGCGTGCCCACGGTCGGCGGCGAACCGCGCAGGGTGATCGCAGACGCCTACGCCGGCGACTGGTCGCCGGACGGAAGTCGCATCGCGTTTCTGCGCAAAACGAGCAAGGGAATCCAGGTTGGCGTTGCCGCTCCGGATGGCGGCGGCGCTCGCGTCATCGCCGAGTATCCGAACGGCTTCTCGCTCCGCCACCCGCGCTGGACGCCGGACGGCCGGGCCATCCTCGCCGTCCAGGGACCCGGCTCCGCAACCGTGCCCGGAACGATTCAACGAATCTCGGCCGACGGCCGCGAACGGAGCGTCATCGGCCCGCCGCAGCCTCGCGGGTCCCTGTCTTCGGTCGCCTGGTCCGACGATCGCATGGTCTACATGCAGGGCGCGGCTGTGACCTCGGCCGACCGCTCGGTGACAGGGCGGATCCTGCTCCAGAAGCCGGGCGACCGGCACGCCGAGACGCTTCTCCACGTCGCCAACTCCGCGCGGACCCTCGACGTCCTCGGCCCGGGTCGGCTCGTCTTCGATGCCCGCCTCCAGAATCAAACACTGCGCGAGGCGCGCCTGCAGTCCGGCGCGGCCCCGCCCGGACGTTGGATTAGCCGCGGAAAGAGCAGCGATCGCCAGCCCGCCTACTCCCCCGACGGCGAACGGATCGTCTTCGCCTCCGACCGTTACGGCAACTTCGACATCTGGGAGGTGACCCTCAAGACGGGCACCGAGAGGCGCCTGATCGACGACCCCGGCGAGGATTGGGATCCGGCCTACTCCCCCGACGGCCGCCAACTGCTGTGGAGCTCGAATCGCTCGGGTCACTTCGAGGCTTGGATCGCCAACGCGGACGGCAGCGAGCCGCGCGTCCTGACCCGCGACGGCGTCGACGCCGAGAACCCCGCCATGACGCCGGATGGAAAGTGGGTCCTCTACGCCTCGGCCAATCCGGCCCGCGGGGGCCTCTGGAAAGTTCATCCGGACGGCTCCGGGGACACGCGGGTCGTGGCCGGCGACCTGATCCACCCCGAGATCTCGCCCGACGGCCGCCTCGCGCTCTATCACCTCCCGTTCGAGTCGACACACGTTGTTCGGCTCGAGGACGGAAAGGTATTTCCCTTCCGGATCGACCTCAAGTCGCTCCGCAGCATCGGGCGCGCCCGCTGGCTGCCGGACGGAAAGCGGATCGCTTTCGTCGGAAACGATGCCACCGACAGCACGGCTGGCGTGTACATCCAGGATTTTTCGGAGGAGCTAGCCGACACTTCGGCGAGCCGCCGGCCGCTCGCCGGTTTCGACGCGGATCACCCGACGGAGAGCTTCGGCATCTCTCCCGACGGGTCCCGGATCGTGCTCTCGGAGCTCGACTGGGCGAGCGACATCCTGATTGCCGAAGGGGTTCGAGGAATCACGAAAGCACGATAACAATAATTCATTAGGTCACAGCGCCTAATCACCTAATTTAATTAGGCTCTTTACCGATTTAAGCCCCTCGAGCGTTCGGACCCCGTGCCAGCAGTAATTGTCGCCATCCACGAAGACGCGGCGCGTGTGACCGCCGAAAAGCTTCTCGACGAGGGCGCCGTGCTTTCCTTGCGCAAAGGGGAAAGGCTCGCTCGGGAAAATGTGCACCTGGGGCTCGCGGGCAAGCGCCTCGCTCGGGTGCGTCGTCGGATAGCGGACCGCCTCTTTCCCGTACACGTTCTCCCCGCCGGCGAGCCGAATCAGATCGGCGACATAGGTGTCGTCCGAGATAGTCATCCACGGATCTTTCCAGATCCAGTAGGCGTAACGAAAGGTTGCCTTCGGTGGCTCGGAGGCGAGGGCCTTGAGCTCCATCTCGATCCGTGCCGCGAGCACCTCGGCCTGATCGCTCGTGTCGAGCAGCCGGCCCCACCGACGGATCGCTTCGGGCACCTCCGCGACCGTCTTGGGCAGCGTGACGTCCACCTCGATCCCGGCCTCACGAAGCGCCTCGATATCTGCCCGGCGGTTCTCCTCGGCATTGGCGAAGACGAGGTCGGGCGCCAGGTCCAGGATGCGCGCGATGTCGGGGCTCTTCGTTCCGCCGACCCGGGGAAGGCCCCAGAGCATGCCGCTCGGCCGCGTGCAGTAGCGCGTCACCCCGGCGAGCCCCTTCAGGCCCCCGATGGCGACGATCGTTTCGGTGATGGACGGGCAGAGGGAGACCACCCGCTTCGCAGGCACGGGGGAAGTTTATGTCGGGAATCTTTGGTTACACTCAGCGAAGTTTGGACGTCTCCGCCAAGAACCTGCGTTCCCGGGCGCGGAGGTCGGTGAATCGCTCCAAATCTGATTCTCCCGACTCCTCCCGACTCGGCTCACCGCGTGACGCTATACGCCAACCCCAGCCCCTTCGGATCCGCCTCGGCACCGCCCAGGTACCGGTGCAGCCAGTCCATCACGGTGTTGTGCCAGAGGCAGGAGTTGCCGGGCTTCAGGACCCAGTGCCCTTCGTCGGGGAACATGAGGAGCTTCGAGGGCACGCCCTGGACTTGCAGCGCGGTGAAGAGCTGGAGGCCCTGGCCGAAGGGCACGCGGTAGTCGCGCTCGTTCGTGATGACGAGCATGGGAGTCTTGAAGTTGCCGGCCGACTCCATCGGGCTCCACTTGCGATACTGGTCGGAGTTCCAGGGCCAGCCCTTGAACTCCCAAAAGGGAAACCAGAGCTCCTCGGTCTCGAGGTTGGACGAGGCGAGGTCGAAATCGCCGTCGTGCGAGATGAGCGCCTGGAAGCGCTGCGTGTGCCCGGCGATCCAGTTGACCATGTAGCCGCCGTAGGACGCGCCCGCGGCGCCGATCTTCGTGCGGTCCACGTAGGGCAGCGACTCGAGGTCGTCGGCCTGGCGCATCAGGTCGTCGTAGACCTGGCCTGCCCAGTCGCCGCTGATCGCGTCCAGAAAGTCTTGCCCGAATCCCGTCGAGCCGCGCGGGTTGGCGGCATACACGACGTAGCCGTAGGCCGCCCAGACCTGCGGGTTCCAGCGGTACGACCAGCCGTCCACCCACGCCCCCTGCGGCCCGCCGTGGATCAGGAAGACGGCCGGATACTTCTTCGCCGGATCGAAGAAGGGCGGCTTCACGACCCACGCCTGGAGCTTTCGCCGGTCCGAGGAGTCCGTGAAACGCTCGGAGACCTCGCCCAGCACGAGGTCGCGCAAGAGCGCGTCGTTGACGTGCGTCAGGGCGGCCGGACCCTTCCCATCGAGGCCGACGCTCCAGAGCTCGGTCGAGCGCGAGAGCGTGCTCGTGCCGAAGAAGACGCGCCCGCCCGCGAAGGCGAGGCCGGCGATCGTTCCGCCGGTCCACAGCGCAACCGGGGCACCGCCCGCGATCGCGATCCGGTAGAGCGATTCGCGCCCGCGCACCTGAGACGCAAAGAGGAGCGACTTCGAATCCGAGGCCCATCGGAAGTCATCGACCCAGAAGTCGAAATCGTCCGTGAGGCCGCGACGCTGGCCCGTCGCGCGGTCGAGGAGCATCAGGCGGAAGCGGTCCGCCTCGAAGCCCGGCCGCTTCTGCGAGCGGTAGGCGATCCACTTGCCGTCGGGCGAAAAGCGAGGCGAACCGTCGAAGGCCGGGTTCGACGCCGTGACGTTCTGCGCCGCAGCGCCCCCGGCGAAGGGGACCACCCAGAGGTCCGAGTTGGTCGAGAGCGCCTCGACCTTGTCCAGATTCGACGCGTAGACGAGGTCCCGTCCGTCGGGCGAGACGTCCCAATCCGCGCCTCCGCCCACTTCGAAGGGCGGCGCGTCGCGCTCGCCCGGCGTCAGATCCACGGCGGCCCCGGCGCCGATCGACGGCACCTTCCAGATGTGCGTCCGCGTGCCGTCCTTCCAGGAGTCCCAGCGGCGGAAGAGGAGGCGCTCGGCCGTGCGCGCCTTGACCTTCGCCTCCGCGCGCGCCTTGACGATCTTCTCGAGACACGCGGTGTCGGCGCACTCGGGAAAGACGTCCGAGGAGAGGAGGAACCACTTGCCGTCGGGAGACCAGGTGTAGTCGGAAACCTCGGTTGGAAAGGAAGTCGCCTTCACCGGATCGCCCCCCGAGAGCTCCATCACCCAGACCTGCGATCCACCGTCGCGGTTCGAGAGAAACGCGAGCTTGCGGCCATCGGGAGAGAACTTCGGGTCCCCGTCCCGCTTCTCGCCGCTCGTCATGCGCCTCGGCTCGCCCCCGCCCGCCGGCACGATCCAGATCGCCGAGCCCGAGGTGTTGGCCTCGACGTCGGGCGTGGACACGGCAAACGCGACTTCACGCCCGCCGGGCGAAACCGAAAAAGCGCTGATTCTTTGGACTTTCGCGAGCTCCTCGAAGCGGAGCGGGCGGTCTGCCGCCAGAGCCCCGGGCGCGGCGGCGACGAAAGCGCTCAGAACGACCAGACCAGACACACGCATTGGGGAACCTCCCGGATGGGGATTCTATCCGCCCGACGGGCCGAGCGTGGCGGACGCATCCCTTTGGTATCATTCCCAGTCCCGCGGGTTGTCACCCGCCAAAGGAGACGCATGTCGACCGCCGTTCTCGAAGAGAAGCACTCGGAGTCCGCGGGCCGGACGCGGGTGATCAACGACTTTTCGATCCACGTCGCCACGGCCAACGGTTCCGGCAGCATGTCCTCGAACAACATCCTGATGCGGGCGATCTTCCAGATGGGGATCCCGGTGTCCGGCAAGAACCTCTTCCCCTCCAACATCCAGGGCTTGCCGACCTGGTTCACGATCCGCGCCTCCAAGGAGGGCTTCATCGCTCGGCGGCGGGACGTGGGCGTCCTCATCTGCATGAACCCGGAGACGGCGCACGAGGACGTGAGAACGGTGGCCCCGGGAGCGGCCGTCATCTACGAGGAAAGCTTGAAGCTCGACACGCTGCGCAGCGACCTCGTCTACTACCCCGTGCCCTTCCAGAAGCTCGTCCTCGAGCTCGTGCAGGACGGGAAGCTGCGGCGCCTCGCGGTCAACATGATCTACGTCGGTGTCGCGGCGTGGCTGCTCGGCATGGACATGGCCGAGATCGA
>JANMPW010000433.1:0-3917 GCA_031370065.1 Acidobacteriota bacterium | reverse complement strand
AAGCTCTGAAAGCTGCGGATCATGTTGTTGTTGAAGCCCGTCACGATCGACACCATCGCGATGACCGTCGCCACGCCGACGACGATCCCGAGCACCGTCAGGCCGGCCCGCAGCTTGTGCGCTCGCACCGCGAGCATGGCGAAGCGCACGTTCTCGCCGAAGCCGCGGCGCAGGTGGGAAATCAGGGACGACACGGATTACTCGTAGCGCAGCGCTTCGACCGGAGGCAGCTTGCTCGCCTGCGACGACGGAATCCAGCCCGCGTGCAGGCCCGTGATCGTCGCCACCGTGACCCCGAGAAGAATGAACGACAGCCGCACCTGCGCCGGAAAGAACTGGTTGACGGCGAGCGCGATGAGCGACCCGAAGATCACGCCGATCACGCCGCCCACCGAAGACAGCAGCGCCGCCTCGAGGAGGAACTGGCGGCGGATGTCCTTCCTGCGCGCGCCCAGGGCGCGGCGCACGCCGATCTCCTTCGTCCGTTCGACGACCGAGACGAACATGATGTTCGCGATCACGATCGCGCCGACGACGAGCGAGATGCCGGAAATCAGGATCATCAGCAGGAAGGCTCCCGCCGAAATGCCGCGCCACAGGCTCTGCAAGAGCTCCGCCGTGACGAGCCCGAACGGATCTTCCTTGTCGAACTTGGTCTTGCGCAGCGCCCGGAGGATCGTGCGCACCTCGTCGGTCGTCGCCGTGACAGCCTCGACGCCGCCCTTGGGCTTGATGAAGATCCCGATGTCCTCGGACGGCGCGATGTGCTTCTTGAAGAGCGTCAAGGGCAAATACACGACGTTGTCCTGACTCTGCCCCATCACATTACCCTGCTTGGTGAGCGTCCCGATGACCTTCACCGGGTAGCCGTCGATCTTCATCTCGCGGCCGATGGGGTCCATGGTCGGGAAGAGCTGGTCCTGCACGTCCCAGCCGATCACCGCGACTCCCGCCGCGTGGTCGTACTCGGTTTCGGTGAAGTAGCGGCCCGTGGCGATGTCGAAGCTCATGGCCTCGCCCATGTTCGGCGTGTGGCCCTGGATCTCGACTGCCGGCAGCTTTTTATCGCCGAATTTCACGGGGCGCGTGCGCTCGCCGCGTGCTCCGACCTGAGCGCAGAGACGGCATTCGCGGCGGACGATCTCCATGTCGGTCATCGTCAGGCTACGGCGCTTCATGGCCATCAGCCACTCTTCGCGGCTCGTGATGATTCCGTACTTGTCGAAGATGACGATGTCGGGGTTCAAGCCGATCACCTTGTCCTTGACGTAGGCGTTCAGGCCCGAGATCACGGAGACGACCGCGACGACCGTCGCGACGCCGATGATGACGCCGAGCAGCGTCAGAAAGGCGCGCAGCTTGTGGCGCGTCAACGCCGAGGCCGAGACGAGGAAGAGCTCCGAGGTCGTCACGCGGGTTTCGGACCGCCCTTCTTGTCGCCGCTTTCCTTTTCGATGATGACCTTGTCCCCTTCTTTGACCTGGCGCAGGACCTTGAAGGGGCCCGTCACGATCTCGGCTCCGACGGCCGGGCCCTTCTTGACCTGGATCATGAGCTCGCCGGCGATGCCCGTCTCGACCTTCTCGAAGCCGAGCTTGCCGTCCTTGACGATGTAGACGCCTTCCTCGGTCTCCGGGCGCGCGCCGGAGGCTTCGGGCTTCTTGTCCTTCTTCTGCACATCCCGCACGACGAGCGCCTGGATGGGGATGGCCGTTGCGCCATCGATGCGACCGGTCACGATATCGGCCGTCACGGAGAAGCCGGGCCGAATCGTGTCGGGCGGGTTGTCGAGGCGGAGCTTCACCTTGAAGTTAATCGCCTCGGAGTTGGCTGTCAGCGTGAGCAGGTCCGGATCGTTCTTCTGGATCGGCGAGGAACCGACCTCGGTCACCGTCCCCTCAAACTTGCGGTTCGGGTAGGCGTCGATCGAGAGCGCGGCCTTCTGCCCGATCTTGACCTGCGGCACGGAAGTCTCGTCGACCATCATCACGGCCTCGACCTCGGTCATGTCGGAGATCGTCAGCAGCTGCGTGCCCGCGTTGTTCATCGTTCCGATGACGGTGACTTCGCCTTCCTTGATCGGGAGCGCCGTCACGATGCCCGCGATCGGTGCGGTCACCGTGGTCTTCGACAGCGAGTCGCGGCTGGCGGCGAGGTCCGCCATCGTCGAGCGCATGCGCTGCTCGGTGGCGGCCAGCGTCGCCTGAGCCGCATCGAGCGCCGACTTCGACTTCTGGTAGTCCGCCTCGGCCAGGATCTTCGCCTGAAAGTTCTGCTTCGCGCGGTCAGAGTCAAATTTCGCCTGGGCGGCGTTGGCCCTGGCGGCGTCGAGGTCGTGCCGCATCGCTTCCAGGCTCGCCTCGCGCCCCTGGGCCTGTGCCGCCAGCTGCGCACGGTCGATCTGGAGAAGGAGCTGCCCCTTTTTCACGTGTTCGCCCTCTTTGACCGCCAGGTTGACGATCTGGCCCATGACCAGGGCGGACATGTCCACCTTGCGCCGGGCCTGGATCTTGCCGTTGGCGGTGACCTTGGAGACCAGGTCGATTTTCTCCACCTTGGCCGTGGTCACCCGTGGGACGTCTTTGTCCCGACCGCGGATGAACGCCGTCAGAGCGCCGACGACGATGATCGCCGCCACCACGCCCAGGATGATTTTCGTCCTCTTCGACATGCCCTCAACCCTCCGGATGTACGCGGTTTTTCAGCGTATCTTGTTCTACGGAGGGGGGGTCGGAAAGTTCAACCGGCGCCGGGACCATTGAAAACGAAGGGCTTTTTCGTTAGCCTCACGCCCCTGCGCCCATAGCTCAATTGGATAGAGCGTCTGACTACGGATCAGGAGGTTGGGGGTTCAACTCCCTCTGGGCGCACCAAATTCGAGTCGAGAGTCGAGGGCCGGACCCCGGGAGCCGTATCGCCCTCTCAACCCAAGACTCTGGACCCTGGACCCTCGACGATCCCGCTGGGATACCCTAATTTTCATCATGCCTTTCTCCCCCGAAGACGCGGGCTTCATGCGCGAGGCCCTCGCCTTCGCCCGCATCGCCTATGCGGAGCAGGAGGCGCCGATCGGGGCTGTGGTGGTTCGCGAAGGCCGGATGATCGGCCGCGGGCGCAACCGCCGGGAGCGCCTCGCCGACCCCACCCACCACGCCGAGATCGAGGCGATCCGCGAGGCGGCGCAGGAGGCGGGAAACTGGCGCCTCGAGGGCGCGACACTCTACGCCACCCTGGAACCCTGCCCCATGTGCGCGGGCGCCGCCGTCAACGCGCGCATTGCCCGGATCGTCTACGGCTGCGCCGACCCGAAGGCCGGGTACTGCGGCACGCTCGGCAACATCCCGCAGGATGCGCGCCTGAACCACCGGTGCCAGGTCGAGGGGGGCCTCTTGGGCGAGGAGTCGGCTGAGCTGCTGCAGCAGTTCTTCCGGGCGAAGCGGTAGGGGCCGGAGGTCATTGCACGCTGCATTTGGCCGCGTACTTCTCCAACACCTTGACCGACACTCCGCCGGCGCGGGGCATTGCGATATACTCACGTATATGGCATCCGCCATGGAGGACCCGGACCATGCCGCGCACAGCAAAGGTTTTCATGACCAACCGCAGCCAGGCCGTGCGGTTGCCCAAGGAGTACCAGTTCTCCACCGACGAGGTCTTCATCCGCAAAGAGGGTGAGGACGTGATCCTCTCACCTCGCCCGCGGGACTGGCGTCCGTACCTGGAGGGCGCCCCGGCGGCGTCCGACACGTTCATGGACAACGTCGAGGACCTGCCGATTCAGGAGCGCGAGCCCTGATGGCCCGCTACATGCTGGATACCGACACGTGCTCCTACATCATGAAGCGTTCGAGCCCGCCGGTGCTGCGCCGGCTGCAGATAGTGCCTGTCGCCGACGTCTGCATGTCGGTCATCACGAA
>JANMPW010000427.1:0-5833 GCA_031370065.1 Acidobacteriota bacterium | reverse complement strand
ACTTCCAGGGCACGGCCCAGGCGTTCCAGAGCTCGGTGCAGGGACTGGGGCTGCTGCTTCTCGTCGCGATCCTGGTGATCTACGTCGTCCTGGGGATCCTCTACGAGAGCTTCATCCATCCCCTGACGATCCTGACGGCGCTGCCGTTTGCCGGCTTCGGCGCGCTCGCGACGCTCACGATCTTCCGGACGGAGCTCTCGATCTACGCCTTCGTCGGAATCATCCTGCTCGTCGGGCTCGTGAAGAAGAACGGCATCATGATGGTGGACTTCGCGATCGAGGCCCAGCGCAACGAGGGCATGAGCGCGCAGAAGGCGATTTACGAGGCGTGCCTCGTGCGTTTTCGCCCGATCATGATGACGACGATGGCGGCGCTCATGGGCACGCTTCCGATCGCGATTGGCTTCGGCGCCGGCGCCGAGTCCCGCCGTCCGCTCGGCCTCGCGGTCGTGGGCGGCCTGCTCTTCTCGCAGACTTTGACGCTCTACGTGACGCCCGTGTTCTACATTTCCATGGACCGGCTGCAGCAGCGGTTCGGCCGGCGTAAGGGCAAGGGAGAAACGCCGCAGGCCGGCGGAGGTATCGTCGGAATCAAGCCGGAAGAGCCCGTCCCGGCGGCAGCGGCACTGCGACTTCGAGACGTATAACTCGCGTTCGGTCAGACGTTTAGAGTTCGGCGAGGATCCCTTCGGGGAGTATAATGGGATCATGGACCGAGAACTCGAGCGTCGTCTGGTGCTGCAATGGGGTGAGACCGGGAGACTTCTGGAAGAGATCCGGCGTCGCGAGCTGCGGTCCATGTCCGACGAGAAGGGGCGCAAGATCTCGGCCACCCTGCTCTCCCTCGCCAAGAACTTCCCGATCCCTCAGCGCCGGCTCATCTGGTCGGGGCTGGTCGAACAGCAGGCTCTTTTCCATCGGCGCCGCGTCGGGTGAACCCCGTCTACGAGGCGGCCCTCGAGATCCAGCAGTTCTGCGATGACTCGGGTTGGAGCTTTTGCTTCATCGGGGGAGTCGCGATTCAGCGCTGGGGTGAGCCGCGTTTCACTCATGACGCCGATCTCACCCTTCTCACCGGCTTCGGCGAGGAGATTCGCTACATCGACCGACTGCTCGGGCGTTTCGAGAGCCGTGTTCCCGACCCCACTGCCTTCGCGTTGCGGAGCCGCGTTCTTCTCCTGAAGGCTTCCAATGACATTCCCATCGATATTTCGCTCGGAGCCCTGGCGTTCGAAGAGCGTCTCGTTGAGAGAGCATCCACATGGGAAGCGGCGCCGGGCATCGCCCTTCGAACCTGCAGCGCCGAGGATCTGATCATCCTCAAGACTTTCGCCGGCCGCGATGGGGATTGGCGCGATCTCGACGGTGTGGTCGCCCGTCAATCCGGCAAACTCGACACTCTGCTCATTTTCCGAGAGCTCGAGCCCCTCCTCGAGCTCAAGGAAGACGCGGAGTCCGGCAAGCGGCTCCGGAAACTCCTCGCGGAAAACCGACCCTAAGCCCGCGCGTCGCGCGCGCTGACCTGGAACGCCGGACGGCCAAGCAGATATCCCTGGCCGAACTCGATGCCGAGGTCGACCAGGGTCTTCCTCTCGGGCTCGACTTCGATGCCTTCGGCGACCAGGGTGGCGCCGATGCGCTTTCCGATCGCGGCGAGGCTCACGATGATCTCCCGCTTGATCGGATCGAGGTGAATGTTGCGCACGAGGGAGTCAGCAACCTTGATGTAGTCGGGCTTCAGGTGCAGGATCGCTTCGAGCCCGGAGTATCCGGAGCCGGCGTCGTCGATGGCGATCTTCATCTTCGCCTTGCGCAGGAGCTCGAGCACTTCCTGGAAAGAGTCGTAGTCGCGCACCATCTCCTTCTCGGAGATCTCGACGACCACGTCGCCGTGGCTGCGGTTGATGGCGGCGAGATTGCGCTCGTCGAGAAACACAGGGTGGCGCAGGAGCATCGCCGACGCGTTCACGAAGAGACGGCGATCGCCGACGGCCCGTGGCAGGTTCGCGAAGATCGTCTCGAGGCAGAGCGTCTCGAGCTCCACGTCCATCTCGTTGTCGTGCGCGACCGCGAACAACACGGTGGGTGGTTCGAGCGGCGTTCCCTGCGGACCCCGGATGAGGGCCTCGTAACCCATGATCGCGCCGTCGGGCAGGTGGCGGACGGGCTGGAATGCGGGCCGGAGCTGCTTCTGGCCGATGACGGTCTTCAGCCGGGCGAAGAGCTCGAGGTTCTCGTGCGTCTGCTTCTGACTGACGATCTTGACGGCTTCCTGGAGCGTGCGGATGACGTGGCGCGAAGGCCGCACGCGGGGGTTGTCCACCGCGGTCAGGCTCGAAGCCAGGATGTTGATGAAGTCCGCGGTGGTCCCTTCGATCGACTGGCGCAACCGGCGCGCGACACTCGCGCGCAGCCGCGCCGCTTCTTCCTCGAGGTTCGTGGGCACGCGTCCGCGGCCGGCCACCGGCAGGTTGTAGAGGACGAAGAAGCCGTCGGCGCCGGAGAAGCGAATCGAGTGGACGAGCGGCGCAAGGCGCGAGGCCCTCACGTCGTCCTGGAGGCTTTCGGACACGGACGCGAGGACGCGGTCGTAGTGCTCCCAGCCGAAGAGCTCTTCGAAGCCGAAGAACTTGCCGATCTGGAGGTAGATCACGCCGAGGTGCTCGATCCTCTCGTCTGTCTTTTCGGGCGCGTCGAAGGGGTGGATCGGCAGCCCCGTGACCGCGTCGTAGACGATCCGGTCGCGGCGCAGTTCCTCGAGCGACTGTGCCGCGGCGTCGTCCGCTTGCGGGAAGGCGCCCGCGATCACATTCGGCCCGGTCGAGCGTTTGGGCTTCATCCTTCCTCCATGGCGTGGGGTTCGTGCAGCAGCGAGCGAACTTTCTTGCGAAGCTCCTCCGCGCCGAAGGGCTTGGCGAGAAAGTCCGAGCCGCCGAGTTGCATCGCCGTGATCCGGTCCTTGACCTCGGACCGGCCCGTGAGAAATAGCACCGGGACCTCGCGCGTGGCCGATTGGCGGCGCAGGATGGCGCAGAACTCCCAGCCAGTCATGTCGGGCATGTTGACGTCGAGGATCACGAGGTCGGGCACCTCGCGGATCGTGTCCACGATTGCGGCGCGCGGGTCCGAAGGGCAGTCGACCGTGAAGCCCTCGGGAACGAGGAGCTCGCGCACGGCCGACGAGATCGCGCGGTCGTCGTCCACGACGACGATGCGCTTCACCGGGCGCCCCGCTGGGCGGGCAGCATGATCGTGACCTCGGAGCCGTAGCCCGCCTCACTCGAGAGCGAGATCTTGCCGCCGTTGGCCTCGAGGATCTTTTTCGTCACCGCCAGGCCGAGCCCCTTCCCGCGCGTTGCGGAGGCGACCGCGCCCGCGCCGCGGAAGGCGTAGTCGAAGGCGCGCGCGCGCTCCTCGGGACTCATACCCATGCCGGTGTCCTTGACGACGACGAAGGCCTGGGAACCGGCCGCGCCTGCGCGGATCCGCACCTCGCCGCCGTCCGGTGTGTACTTGATGGCGTTGTCGAGAACGTTGCGGAAGGCGCGCTGCAGCGCGACCGGATCGGCGAGCACGGGCAGCTGAGGCCGCTCGGCGATGAACTCGATGCGGATGCGGCCGCCGTGCGCCAGTCGGTAGGCGGTCGCGAGCGAGCCGAGGATCTCGACGAGGTCCGCGTTCTGCGGGGCTTGAAGGCGCTCGACGGGCTCGGGGGCCGGCGCGGGTGTCCCGACGAGCCGCTCGGCGAGCTCGATCTCGCGCTCGAGGTTGGCGAGGTATTCCTGGTTCGGGAGCTCCCCGCGCCGTGCGGCCTCCTGGATCAGATCGGTGTAGACGCGAATGACCGACAGCGGGGAGCGCAGGTCGTGGAGGAGCTCGGCCTGCCGGTCGCGCTCCGGCTCGTCTTCAGCAGAAGCCGGGCGCGCGCGGTGCGTGTTCGCGGCCGCGACGGCCACCCGGGCAAAGGCGGGCTCGAACGCCGGTTCGGCGGCGATCGCGGCAGGAACACTTGCTGCCGCCGCGGCCCCCGCGACTTCGAGCGCGACGAGCAGCGCCGGCGCCGCGAGCGCCACGCCGACGAGGGGAAAGAGATGGCCGGCGCCGGACATGGGCAAGTGTCCGAGGGTCACGAGCGCGGCCGAGCCGAAGAGCGAGGCGGCGGCGAAGAAACGCGCAGCCGGCTTTCCCTCGCAATGCCAGGAGAGCGCGACGCCCGTCGGCAAGAGCAGCGCGAAGGGCGAGAGAACGCCGCCCGTCAGCGACATCGCGCAGAAGAGCAGCGCGAGGTCGGCGACGATCGCAAGCGGAGCCGCGAAGGCGCCCAGGGAATTCTGCAAGCCTTCGCGCGTCAGCAGAAAAAGCGACAGCAGCGCTCCGCCCATCGCGAGCGCGAGCAGGCGCGGGTCGCCTAACCCCAGCACGATCGCGATCAGGGCAAAAAGGGTGAAGAGACCGGAAGCGGCAGCGCGGTGGGCGGCGAAGGCCGCGTTCTTCAACCGCGGTCCCCGCGCGAGGCGTTACGCATACGCACAGCCCACGCGCACCCCGCCTCCCGGCAGCGGCGCCCAGTGCATCGGGCGCAGGCGGATTGGGTGCTTCTCCGGATCGTGCTTCTGGATGATCTCGGCCTTCCAGCGCGACGGCCACTTGTCGCGCCGCTTCGCACGGAAGGCGAGCCCGCCGAATGAAAGGTCGACGACCGGAGCGAGCCACGGCTCGCCGCGACCCTTCTCCTCCACGCGCACCGTCATGGCCTCGGGGGCAAAGCGCGGGTACATGCGGTGGGCCGTGGCGGCGAAGGTCGACTGTGTGCGGCACTGGTAGAGCCGCAGGTCGGCGATCTTCAGGAGGAAGTCCGTGCTTTTGCCGTCATGCGGGAACGAGGCGACGCCGTAGTGGAGGTCGAGCGCGAGTCCGCTGCGCGCCGTCAGCGCCATCGCGCCGATCTTTTCCCGGACGCGCTCGGCGACGGCGAGGGCGGAGAACATGTCCGTGTTCGGAAGCGCAAGCACGAACTCATCGCCGCCCCAGCGGCACCCGGCGTCCACCGCGCGCAGCGATTCCCGGATGACGCGCGCCGTGCGTACCAGCACGCTGTCGCCCACCGGGTGTCCCAGCCGGTCGTTGATGGACTTGAAGCCCTTCAGGTCCATGAGGACGACTGAGACCATACTTTCCGAGCGCTCCGCGCGCGAGATCTCGCGCCCGAGGTGCTCGAGGAGGAAGCGGCGGTTGTAGAGGCCGGTCAGGGGATCCGTGATGGCGTTGACGCGCAGGACGGCGAGGTCCGCCTCGGAGACGAGGCGCGGCTCCTTCATCATCCCCTTCTGGCTGTGGAGATGATGCAGGAGGACCGTCTGGAGGCCGAGCGGCGAGCCGAGCTTGTCGCGAAGCCCCGAGTAGAGTTTCTCGATGTCGCTCCAGCGCTCGAGTGCCTCGTCGGCCTCGAACGGAATCCCGGTCCAGTCCGCCAGCAGCTGCCGGAGAACCTCGCCGCGCTGGCCGTTGCGCGCGATCGCTTCGAGGGACTTGCGGAAGCGGGGCAGGGAGAAATCGCGCTGGCGTCCAAGCCGCGCAAGGCGGCCGATCCGTGCGCCAAGGTCTTCGGTCTCCCGCATTGTCCTCCCGTCCTGCGCCCGGCAGCCCGAACCCGTTCTAGAGGCTCGACTTCTTTTTATGGGGCCGCGCTGCCGGAAGATCTGCTCGCTCGGCTTCGCGCGAGAGCCGGGCGACGGCTCCGGCCGCTTCGGCCACGGCGTCTCCGAGTGAACAGACCAGGACGAGCTGTCCGTTTTTGAGTAAATCCACGACTTCGCGGTCCGACCGGGCCCAG
>JANMPW010000424.1:0-4140 GCA_031370065.1 Acidobacteriota bacterium | reverse complement strand
TCCAGCCGACGTCCGCGATCAGGAGCAGATCGCAGAGGGCGTGGTAAGAGTAGAGCGCGCGGGAGAGGTCCGTCGGGGCCTGGGCAAGTGTGCAGACGGCGAATGCGAGCCCCGACATCAGTACGACCAGGATGACCCCCTCCCGGAATAGCCGGCCCCTCCGAGTAGAGCGGCGATAGGTCGCAATCGCGGCAGCGAGGTTGCCCCCGAGAAGGAGCACGATCCAGAAGAGCGGATGCCCTCCAAGCCGCCCGCGCATTCGGCTCCAAATGGAAAACTGGGTGGCCAGGCTGCCTTCAGGATGTTCGGGCGACTTCTCGAAGTTGCCGAAGGCCGGCCGCAGGGACCATGCCTGAAGCGAGGCCCGCTCGACGCGCTCAACGAGCCGCTGCGGGTGCCGGACGTAGAACCGGAGGATCTGGCGGTATCCGATCTGATGAAGAAGGCGCACCCGGAAACTCGGATCGAGAAGAGGCGAATCCGGCGCGAACGCGTTGGATCCCGTGTACTTCACCCACTCGGGATCGAGCCCGAGCTCGGCGGCGTCGGCGGCGGGCGCGGCGGAGTGGCCGAGCAGCTCGTCGAACACGACCTGGTAGATCGCCGCTTCGCGCAGGGTGTACGGCGTGTGGCGCCCGTACCAGACCGAGAAAGCGCAGAGCCCGATGCCGAGCCATACGGCGGCCCGTCGCCACGCTCCCACGAACCGCACCCCCGCCAGAAGCATGCCGAAGATGGCCAGCAGCGGTGCAACGAGCCTCTCCTGCGGCTTTGAGCCGACGAAGAGAAGCGCGCAGCCGAAGTAGGCGAAGAGCAATCCGCCGGAAAGCCGGCCTCGGCGGACCGCCTCGGCCGCGATCGCGACGGTGAGCATGAGAAAGAGAAGCGACGCGGTCTGGCTGTAAAAGGAATTGAACGGCGCTGCATAGCCGACATCCGTGAAGGCGAACACGAGAAGGGCGGCGACGAGCGCCTGGGTCGGCACCGCCAGGTCTCGGCAGGCCCGTATGAGCGCTGCCAGGGCGAGCAGGAGCAGGGCGGCGTGGATCGTGCCGAGCAGCCGAATGTCGAAGAGCGGCTGTTTCGAGAAGGCCAGATGCACATATCTCGCGGCGAAGGCGAGGAGCGTCTCCGAGGAATGGTAGCCGCCCCGAAACCACCCGGGGGAAACGATTGCGTACCGGGTGCGCAGGAAGGAAAAGTAGCGCTCGCCATAGACCTCGGTCGTATGTTGGAAACCCGCATAGCCCATCACACGCTCGTAGTCGCGGTTGTCGGCGAGGCCGACGATCGGAGGAACGAAGAGCTGGATGGAGAGAATCGCCGCGGCGACCGTCAGTGCTACCGCGAGGATGGCGGCGTTCACGTGCCGTGGCGACGGCTGCACCGAGGTGTCCGGGCGGGCCTCAACCCACATCGGAATCGAGCAGCGCCTCGACGACGATGGACGGGATCCCCAGCCTGGCGATGTCTTGATAGCCCTGATGGACCTCTGTCCACGCGGCGATCTCCTCACGGCCCCCGGCAGCCCGGATCATGCGGGCGCCGACCTCGCCATGAATCAAGTACAGGCCGATTCGCCGCTTCACGCCGCTCGCAGAAGTGGCCCATCGTCGGGCCGTTGCGACTCCCACCACCTTGCTTGCCAACGTCGCAATCACACGCTCGCCCATCGAGAGATCGGATTCACGCTTTCCAACGTCGTGCATCAAGGCCGCACTCGGCCACAGCGTGTCACCCCCGTACACGGTCAAGGCAAGTCTGCGCTGGACTCTCCTCGCGACCTGCACGGCATGATCCTGATCGTAGGCCGGTTGCCTGGTCCAGAGATCGAACTCGGCAGGCGTCAGGATCGACCTGACCCATGCGTGATCGGCCGGATCGCTGCGGATCTTGCCGCCCGCGATGATCGCGCGTACTGCCAGCGCTCGCAATGTCGCCCGCGGCAGAGGGTTGCTGTGCTCGTCAATATGCCGGTAGGAAAACATCACACTTCACTGTCGGAGCCGCTCTGCCCGCCAGTCGCCATTCGGTTCCATGGGCCGCTTCGTCTGGTTGACGGGCTCAAGCGGAGTTTGCTCTCAGGGAGTCGGTCAGCGTCCGGACATAGTCTTTGCCAAATCTCAGCTGGTCATGAACGTGGCTATAAACGAAACGGCCCGCCCGACCGATGGTCTCCAGGTTGACGATGCATGCCAGGGCTTCCCGGATGAGGCTCACGTCCCTGGCATAGTCATTCGTATAGACGGGATAGGCGTTGGCGATGAAGTGCTGACGCGATTCGATGACCTCCCGCGGATTCAAGAGGTGAAGAGCCGTGAGCTCCCCGACGACTTTGTCGGCGAATTCGTCGGCCGGGAGCCGCTCGACGGCGTCGCCCATGAAGCAGGGCGCTTCCACGACGACCGAGGTTTCGCCCTCCGGCGCCATTGCCGCGGACCTGTTCCTCGGCTCGTAGATTCGACTGATGCAGAAGGCCGGGTCGGGGATGTAGATCGAAGCATGGCCCGACATGCGCGCCGACTTCAGCCGCAGGAACAACAGGCGAACGTGGCGAAAGCGTAACCGCGACGCTGCCGCCCGCGCCGGATCGGGCAGCGCGTCGCCGAGCAGCTTCACCAGAAGCGGCAGCGGCAGAGTGGACACAACCCTGTCCTGCACCTCCAGTGTCTGACCCCCCGTAAAGTGAATCTGCCTCACGACGCCGTTGTCGCACTCCACGGCGGCAACCTCGAAGCCGGTGCGGATCGACTCGGAGGGCAACGTACGGAGAAGAGCATCGGCAATCTGTCCGTAGCCTCTGCGGGGATATAGGAAGCTACCGTCGACATGCTCGGTCTTGGCGCCCGGCAATACGAGCTCATAGAGCAGCGAGCGCAACGTCATCCCCTGGAGTCGGCGGGTCGCGATATCGGGTGACAGTTGGTCGGAAGGAAGTCCCCACAGTTTCTCGGAATAGTTGAGAAGAATCCGCCGCGCGAGAGTCCTGCCGAAACGCCTGACCGCGAAGTCTTCAAAGCTGAGCGTGAAATGGCGCCGGCGCAGGCCGGAGCGCAGCAGATCCAGACCAATGCGCCCGGCCTCGCGAGGGCCGTAGGCGAACATGACGTTGAGTGGCGTGGGAGGAAAGTCGATGAAGCGCCCGCGATCCCAGATCGCACTGGGCGCGTTGACTCGAACCAGGTCATCGCCCAGCAACTCGATGAGGTCGCGCGTGATTTCCGGATCCCGATCGTGGAAGCGATGCGCCCCGCGATCGTAGAGATGCTCGCCGCAACGCAGCGTGCGGCACATACCGCCCAGCTCCGAAGAGCTTTCAAATAGAACGAACGGCAGGCCGGCCTGATGGGCGTAAAACGCGACTCCCAAACCTGCCGGCCCCCCTCCCAGGATCGCGAGGTCGGTCATGCCGAATCCCGTTGTCGGGGCGCCGCGCAGGCTGATTTGGCCGTCATCGAGTTCCCACGATCCCCCCCGAGGTCCGCTCCCCTTGCGCCGCCAGCGCGGCCCCCTCCCCACGCGGCAGAAAGGGCAGGAATCCCGGGATTGCGGTCGCGAGAACGAGGAGCAGTCCGAGCAGGCCGAGGTAGATGCCGAGCGGGCGAAGACTGTGGGTTTTCAGGAATTTCAAGAGCACCTCGATGGCGAGGTAGCCCGTGACCGCTGCGCCGGCAAATCCGGCCAGCAGGAGCGATCCGGAGACTGTTGGACCGGAGGCCTTACGCAGATCGAGCAGCGCCTTGGCTCCGGCGCCGAGGATGATCGGAAGCGCGAGGAGAAACGAGAATCGCGCGGCGTCCTCCCGACGAAACCGAAGGAGCTTCCCGGTCGCGATCGTCATTCCCGATCGCGAGAATCCCGCCATGAGACCCGCAGCCGCCTGGGCAAGGCCGATCCACACGCCATCACGCGCGTCCAGGTCCGCCAGGTCGCGCTCGCTCGCCCGGCGCCGGTCCGAGAGGGTCTCCGCGAGGAAGAAGAATCCGCAGGCGAAGATCATCGACGCTCCGATGAGCCCGAGCGTGCGCAGCTCCTCGAACCGCTTGAGCAGAAAGAGCCCGGCAAGGACACCGGGAATGGTCCCCACGACCAGAGGCACGAGCATTGCCCGGCCGACCGGGTCGCGCGCCGGCTCACCCC
>JANMPW010000414.1:0-2506 GCA_031370065.1 Acidobacteriota bacterium | reverse complement strand
GCCGGTCCCGTGGCCGGACGAGCCATCCGGCTTTTCCCACTCGGCCTGCACCTTGAAGCGGCCATCGTTCAGGCAGAGGGTCTCCGGCTCGGTCTGGCAGGGACCCGTTGTCGCCGCCTGCACGACGACCTTTCCGGTCATGGCGCTGCCGTGCGCGTCGCAGTAGTACGAGAAGGTGCCGACGCCGGTGAAGGTTTGGGAGAAGGTGAATCCTGCGGCGTGAAGGCCGGATTGCCAGGCATGGTTCGCCGTGCAGGAACCGCCGCCGCCACCGTAGTAGCCGCCCCCGCCGCCGTTGTCAGTGCAGGTCCCCGCCGTGACGCTGTGACTCATGTCCCCTTCCCAGTTCCAGGTGATCGTGTCGCCAACGTTGATCGTCGAGACTTTCGTCCCGCTCGCTTCGTCGACGTACTTCGTGCCGCCCTGGCCGACGTGGACGATGCGCTCGGCCGCGAGTGCGTGGCCGCTGATCGAGGCGACAAGGGCGGCGGCCCCGAGGATCGGGGCCAACCGCCGGAATCGGTTGCGTTGTCTGACTTGCATGGGAGCTTCCCCTTGGACGTCTGCGCGCTAAGGACAGGAAGTGGGGAACGCCTCCGTGTCCTGGATCGGGACGAAGGCCGTACCCTGCGGGTTTTCCTTCACGTAAACCGTGCCGGTCTGCGTATCGGTGACCGTCAGCGTCACCTGGACGTTCGTCAAGCCGGCCGCGAAGACCCAGTAGGCGTTGGAGATGGCGCACCCGTCCAGGACCTTCGTAACGACCTCGATGTTGGCGGCGTCGAAGAACCAGAAGTAGCCGGAGTCGCCCGTCAGCTTCACGCCGGTGCCGTCCCCTTCGGTTAGATCCGGTTTAATCCAGTGAGTCTTCACTTCGAAGCGGCCGTTGTTCAGGCAGAGCTTTTGCGCACTCTGCGTGCACGGCACGCCGCCGCCGTTCGAGGCGGTGATCGACTTCGATGTCGTCCCGCTGCCCGAGGAGTTCGTGGCCGTCAACGTCACGCCGTAGGTGCCCGCCGAGAGGAACGCGTGGCTCGGGTTGCGCAGGGTCGACGTGTTGGACGTTCCGGAGGCCGGGTCGCCGAAGTTCCAGAGCCAGGAGGTCGGCGAGCCCGAAGACGTGTCCGTGAAGTTGACCGGTGTGCCGATCGTCGGGCTCGAGGGCTGGAAAAGGAAATTCGCCGTGGGCGCCGCCGCGACCGCCTGGACGACGACCGTGCCCTGCATGATCGAGCCGTGAACCGAACAGTAGTAGGGGAAGGATCCGGCGGTGTTGAAGGTGCGCGAGAAAGTCCCCGTGCTCTTTTCCCCCGAGTCCCAATTGCCGTTCGGGGTGCAACCGGACGAGCAGGAGCCCGAGGTCGTGGAATGGAACCCCCCTCCCCAGACCCAGTTCACGCTGTCGCCGGCGTTGATCGTCGTCGTGCCGTTTCCGCTGGAGGCATCTGTGAACATGAAGTTGCTGATCGTCACTGTCCGCGTCGCGGCCTGCGCGGCGGAAGCGAGGAGCGCGACAGCCAGGACCGCGAGCGAGAGAACGGTGAGACGGAAGGACCGGAGAACGGAAAAATGCATGGGAGTCTCCTTAGTTTGTGACGACCACGATCCGAGCCTATTGAACCACGGCGCCCGCGCGCCGTCTTTTAGCGGTCCTTAATGCTGGGAGGGTCCGACGTCGTCGTCCCGGGAGTCCCGATCGAGAACGTTCCGTGCCCCGGGTTCAGAACCCCGGCGGCCTCTCTCCCGCCACCTGGAACGCTCTTTCCAGCGCGATGCCGGCCGTGCCGATCGTCCCCTCGTCGAACATGCGTCCGATCAGGCTGATCCCGTGTGGCGCGCGTCGCTTCCTGGCGAATTTTGGCAAAGGATGCGCGGGGTCGGGGGCCCAGTCGCTGCGGGCCTCTCCGATCTCCACGAAGCCGGCGCGGACGACGAGCGCGGGGTGACCGGTGAAGTTCGTGATGGTGAGGATCTCGTCCCGCAGGGCCGGGATGAGGAGCATGTCCGCCTTCTCGAAGATGCGGACCATCTCCTGCGCGACCTTGCGGCGCAGGCGGTCGGCCTGCACGAAATCGACTGCCGAGAGAAAGCGCGACTGCCGGAAGAGGTTCGGCCACGCGTCCGGCACCTGCATCTTCAATGCGTCCATGCCGTGCGACAGCGTGAGCTCCTCGAACGCGGCCGCGGCCTCGGCAAAGAGGACGGTATTGAGGGACGCGTAAGGCCAGTCCGGAAGGCTCACTTCGACGGGGGTCATTCCGAGGCGGCGCGCCGTTTCGAGCGCGGCGCGATCGACCTCGGTTGCCGGGCTCTCGTTCATCCACGCCGGAATGAATCCGACCCGGAGCCCCTTCACGGACTTGTCCGCCTCGAAGTCGAGGTGGCTCGGCACGCTCGAGAGATCGCCCGGGTCGGGGCCCGAGATCGCGGCGAGGACGATCATGGCGTCCTCGACGCCGCGCGTCATGGGTCCGAGCTTGTCGAGGCTCCAGCAGAGCGTCATGGC
>JANMPW010000412.1:0-1785 GCA_031370065.1 Acidobacteriota bacterium | reverse complement strand
GCCCCCATGCCGGCGGCCACCTTGGCGGCGTTCGTCCCGACGACGCCGCCGCCGATGATCACGACCTCGGCCGGCGCAACACCCGGTACGCCCGAGAGCAGCACGCCGCGGCCGCCGTTGGATTTCTGCAGGTAGTAGGCGCCCACGTGCACGCTCATCCGCCCGGCCACCTCGGACATGGGTGTCAGCAGGGGCAGGGAGCCGTTGGCCGCCGTAATCGTCTCGTACGCAACGCCGGCGACCTTGCGCTCGAGGAGCGCGTCCGTCAGCGCCTTCGCCGGGGCGAGATGGAGGTACGTGTAGAGGATCTGGCCTTCCCGCAGACGCTGGTACTCGGGCCCGACCGGCTCCTTGACCTTGACGATCATCCCCGCCTTGCCGAAGACCTCGTCGGCCGTTGCCAGGATCTTCCCTCCGGCCGCCACGTACTCGTCGTCCGGAATGCCCGACCCCGCGCCCGCGTCATGCTCGACGAACACCTCGTGCCCCGCCGCGGTCAGCGCCTGCACGCCCGCGGGCACGAGACCGACCCGGTTCTCGTTGTCTTTGATTTCCTTCGGCAGCCCGACGATCATCCGCTCTCCTCTCGATTCAGACGGGCCAGGCAGGCCCCGCCGCGACGATCAATGTGTGTCGATCTGGGCCTTCTGCAGCTTGCCCGAGAAATCCACGTAGATCGACTTCCACTCCGTGAACACGTCGAGGCCGGCGATGCCCGCCTCACGGTGGCCGTTGCCCGTGTCCTTGATGCCGCCGAAGGGCAGATGCACCTCGGCGCCGATCGTCGAGGAATTCACGTAGAAGATTCCTGTCTCGAACTCGCGCATCGCGGTGAAGGCCTTATTGACGTCCTGCGTGTAGATCGAGCCCGACAGCCCGTACGCGACCGAGTTGGCCACCTCAATTCCCTCTTCGAGCGAAGAGATCGGCACCACCGTCGTCACGGGCCCGAAGATTTCCTCCGCCGCCACCCGCATCTTCGCGTTCGCGTCGGCAAACACGGTCGGAGCGTGGAACCATCCCCTGCCGAGCGCGCCCGCCGTCAACTTCTCGCCGCCGCAGACGAGCTTCGCCCCCTCCGCTTTCCCGATCTCGACGTACTTCGCGACGGTCTCGCGCTGTTTCGCGGAGACGCACGGCCCCATGTCGACGTTGCCGTCGAGGCCGTTGCCGACCCGCAGGGCCTTGACGCGGCCGACGAGCTTTTCGAGGAACGTGTCATAGACGGCCCTGTGGACGAGCAGCCGCGACGAGGCCGTGCACCGCTGCCCCGTCGTGCCGAACGCTCCCCAGACCGCGCCGTCGACGGCCAGATCCACGTCCGCGTCGTCCATGACGAGGATCGCGTTCTTGCCCCCCATCTCGAGGTGGAGCCGCTTGAACGTCGGCGCACAGGCCTTCGCGATGCTTCGGCCGACCTCGGTCGAGCCGGTGTAGGAGACGACCCGGACGTCGGGATGCTGGATGAGCGGATCGCCGACGTCCCCGCCCGAGCCCATGACCACGTTGAAAACGCCGGGTGGCAGCCCTGCTTCCTCGAACACGCGCGCGAGGGCGACGACCGAGGCCGGAGTGTCCGTTGCCGGCTTGATGACGATCGTGTTGCCGGCGATGAGGGCCGCCATGGACTTCCACGCCGGGATCGCCATCGGAAAGTTCCACGGCGTCACCAGGGCGCACACGCCAACCGGCTGGCGCACGCACATCGCCCATTTGTTCGGAAGCTCCGACGGGGTCGTGAACCCGAAGAGTCGCCGCCCCTCGCCCGCCGCGAGGAACGCCATG
>JANMPW010000395.1:0-1758 GCA_031370065.1 Acidobacteriota bacterium | reverse complement strand
GAGCATGCGCGGCATTGTACGTATATTCTGGGCCCGGCGTGACGTCCTCCTCGTCTTCAATCAGCGGGCTCCAGTTCACCGACGTCCGCAAGTCCTTCGGCGCCGTCAAGGCGCTGCGCGGGGTCACGTTCGGCGTGGCCGAGGGCGAGGCGCACGCGCTCATGGGCGAGAACGGCGCCGGTAAATCCACGCTGCTCAAGGTGCTCGCGGGAATTCTCCAGCCGGATGCCGGCGACGTGCACTGGCGGGGTGAGCGGCTGCACCTGGGCAGTCCGCGCGACGCGCTCGAGCGGGGCATCGGCATGGTCTACCAGGAGATGCTCAGCTTCCCCAACTTGACCGTGACCGGCAACATCTTCGCGGGGCGCGAGCTGACGCGCGGCGGACGGCTGCGCCACGCCGAAATGCGCGAACGGACGGCGGCGATCCTGGCGGAACTGCATTTGGCGATTTCGCCGGACGCCGCCGCGGCGTCACTGTCGGTCGCGCACCGGCAGCTCCTGCAGGTGGCGCGCGCGCTCGCCTTCAAGTGTCAGATCCTCGTCCTCGACGAGCCGACCACCTCCCTGACCGACGCCGAAGCGGACCATCTTTTCGCGGTGCTCGAGCGGCTCAAGGCCGGTGGCGTGACGCTGCTCTACGTGTCGCACCGGATCCCGGAGGTGTTTCGGCTGTGCGATCGGATCACCGTACTGCGCGATGGCGCGCACGTGGAGACCTGCGATCGACGCAGGGTGACCCCCGATCACATTGTCCGGGCCATGGTCGGCCGCGAACTGCCCCCTCGCGCGGTGTCGGTCACGGGAGGCGCGCTGGGCGCCGAGACCCTGGCGACGGCCGCGCCGATTCTAGCGGTCGAGTCGCTCGCCCGCCGCCCGGCCTTTACGAACGTGACGCTGTCGGTCCGGCCCGGCGAGATCGTCGGGCTCTTCGGCCTCGTGGGATCCGGCCGATCCGAGCTGCTCGAAACCATCTTCGGTCTGTTCAGACCCGACGCCGGGACCGTCCGCGTGGCCGGGCGACTGCTCGGCGCGTCGTCCCCCCGCGCCGCGGCGCGCGCCGGGATCGCGCTGGTACCCGAAGAGCGCCAGCGCCAGGGGCTGCACTTCAACCTGACCATCCGTCACAACCTCGTGCTCCCGGACCGTACCGTGAAGGGAGACGTCCTGGTGAGGACCACCCGTGAACGGCGCGAGGCCGCGGCGCTCGTCGAGCGGTTCCGGATCAAGGCCGCCGGCGTCGAGGTTGCGCCCGACTCGCTCAGCGGCGGCAATCAACAGAAGGTCGTCGTCGCGAAGTGGCTGGCGACGTCGCCGAAGGTGATCCTGCTCGACGAGCCGACGAAGGGGGTCGACGTCGGAGCGAAGTTCGAGATCCACGAGATCATCCGGGGCGAGGCGGCGCGCGGCGCCGGCTGCCTCGTGGCCTCGAGCGACTTGCCGGAAATGCTGGTGCTGGCCGATCGGATTCTCGTCATGCGCGAGGGGCGGATCCAGGGACAGCTCGAAGGGAACGACGCGACCGAGGAATCCGTGATGCACCTGGCGACCCACGAGGTCTCCGCCTCCGCCCGGGCCAATTATCAACCGGGGTCTGGCGAGACCTCGCCGAGGCCGCTTCGCGGCGGAGGCGGGGCGTGAAGAAGCTGTGGGAGGTGCGCGAGTTCAGCACGGTCGCGATCCTCGTCTTCGAGATCCTGTTCTTCACTTGGTATCTGTGGCCGGACGGCAACCGGGCCCACCCGTTCCTCAACGCCGG
>JANMPW010000378.1:0-6951 GCA_031370065.1 Acidobacteriota bacterium | reverse complement strand
GGGCCGATGTAGCTCAGTTGGTAGAGCAGCGGTTTCGTAAACCGCAGGTCACCGGTTCAAGTCCGGTCATCGGCTCCAGTCATCCCATCCCGCCCTATGATCAAGCCGTCTGAAGCGGCGCTCACAGCATCAACTGAACCTGAAACCGGAAGAGCTGGTCGTTGGCCGGCTCTCCGGACGTACGCTGGCGGTGCGTCCGCGAGTAGTCAAACTGCAGCTTCAGGTTGTTGCGCTTGATGTACCAGTTCGCCGCCGCGGTCACGACGGAGTTCGTGTCGTGCGGCGCGGAACGGTTGGCGTCCACGACCGAGTAGCGCACCGCGAGGTCGAGGGTCTTCGGCAGGACGAGGTAGGCGGCCTGGCCATACCAGCCGTAGGCGCGCAGGATCACGCCGCTCGCGTCGCCCTCGGCGTGGCCGACGAAGTACTCGCCCTGGACGGAAAGCCCCATCCACTTGAGCTGGACGTCGGCGCTCGCAGACTCGACGAAGATGTTCTCGCCCGTCGTAAAGAGGCCGACGTTCCTCCCGAGCCAGCCAACCGGGCTCGCGTAGTTGGGGACGTTGCTTTCGAAAAGGTTGTCACCGGTCTTTCGGAGCGTGTTGGTGAAGCCGTCGGCGCCGAAGGAGAAGGCGGGCGCCGCGTGCATCTCGAGGTCCGGCTCGCCGATCCCGATCTGGCCGAGCGGGTTGACCACGAGCCGAACCATGGGCATCACGTGGTCGCTCGCGCGCAGCGTGGACTGCCCCTCGCCGTTGAAACCGCCGGCCATGTAGGTCAGCAGCCCCTTCGAGATCGATCCGAGGGCGCCGGCCCCAATGTCGCGCCCGGGCTTGAACGCGTCCACTGCCGAGGCGCGCTCGGTGAACTCGATGACGCCGTCATTGTAGAGCTCCTCGCGGCTGTAGGGCGTCTTCGACTGGCCGGCCTGGACGGCCAGCTCGTCCATGAACTTGTAGTTCAGCCAGGCGTCGTCGAGGAGCAGCTTCGACGTGTTCACGTGCTCGAGCGCGAGCTGCATCCGGTAGGTCAGCCTGGGGTCGAAAGCGTGTCCGGTGAAGTAGAGCTTGAACCGGCGCACGCGGAACTCGTTCGAGTCCTCGAGGGCGCTGGGCACCCGGTCAAACTCGAAGCGGGTGAACCGCAACTGGAGATTGAAGCCGACCGCGAGCTCGAACAGCTTGTCCGGTGTACGGAAGGCGAAGCCCCGCAGCGGGATGTATTCGATCCCGGGCGGGGGCGCCGGCGCGGCTGCCTCCTGCTCGACCGGTACGGCCGGATCGGGGCCCTCCTCGGCCCGGATCCCCGGAACAACCAGCGCCGCCCATAGAACCGCCCGCACCGCGCTCCGCATGCCCGTCCCCTTCCCTCGAATCACGGGCAGAGCATCCTGCTTTCGGCAATTCATTGCAACTAAATCATATGTAATCGCATAGAATCGCCTACCCATGAGACCCTCCCCCCGCATGCCCCTCACGCCCGCCGAAGCGGCCGAGCTGCTCGGCGTCAGCTACCAGACAGTCAAGCAATGGATCTACCGCAAGCGCATCCGCTCGGTGCGTACCCCGGGCGGGCACCACCGGATTCCCGCGAGCGAGATCCGGCGGCTCGGTGCGTCCGTGCCGCCGGCGGGTACGGCTCAACCGGTCGCCATGGATGCGATCAGCGGCCGCAACAAGCTTCTCGGGACGGTGACGCGCATCCGCGAGTCGGGTCTGCTCGCCGAGGTCACGCTCGAAGTCGCCGGACAGACGCTGACCGCGATCATCACGAAAGCCGCCGCCCGGCAGCTGGGATTGAAAGCCGGCTCCGCCGCCTACGCGCTCATCAAGGCCACCGAAGTCATGCTGATCCGGGCCTAGCGGGATGCCGAAGACCGGATTTGCCCTCCTTCTGCCGACCCTGCTCCTGACGCTTGGCGCAGCGGACCCCAAACCGGAGCTGCTCGTCTTCGGAGCCGCGAGCCTGACCGAGTCGCTCCAGGAGCTCGGCAAGGCCTACGAGGCGACGACGGGCCAACGCGTCATTTTTTCCTTCGGCGCCTCGAGCGACCTCGCGCGCCAGATCCAGGCCGGCGCCCCGGCCGACGTCTTCTTCTCGGCCGACACCGCAAAGATGGAAGCCCTCGAGAAGGCGGGGCTCGTGCGGGCAGGTGACCGGCGCGAGTTTCTCTCCAACAGTCTCGTGGTCGTCGTGGCGTCCAACTCGAAGTTCAGGCTTACCACTGCCGAGGATCTCGTCAACGTTCCGAGAATCGCCCTCGCGGACCCGGCCTCGGTTCCGTCGGGCATCTACGCGAAGCGGTGGCTGTCCGGACTCGGCCTGTGGGAGAAGCTCGAGCCGAAGGTCGTCCCGACCCTCGACGTCCGGTCCGCGCTGGCGCCAGTCGAGAACGGCGCGATTCCCGCCGCGATCGTTTACCGCACGGACGCCGCGATTGCGAAATCCGCCCGCATTGCCTTTGCCGTCGAGAACGGGCCAGAGATCCTCTATTCGGTCGCTCCCCTCGCCGGTTCAAAGAACTCGAAGGCCGCCGGGGAATTCGTCCTTTTCCTCTCGGGCCCGCGGGGCCGTGCGGAGTTCGTCCGGCGCGGATTCACCGTCCGCGGCGCGCAGTAACGATGCCCGCCGACGACCTGTCGATCCTGCTGCTGACGCTGCGCGCGGCAGCGATCGCAACGCTCCTGATCCTGCCGCCCGGCATCCTCGCCGCCTGGCACCTCGCGCGCCGCAGGGGCGCCGGGCGCACGCTCATCGAGACGATCCTGTCGCTACCGCTCGTACTTCCGCCGACGGCCGTCGGCCTGCTGCTTCTCGAGGCACTGCGAAGATCCGGCCCCCTCGGCCGTCTGCTCGACCGGGCGGGCATCGAAATCCTCTTCACGTGGAAAGCCGTGGTCCTCGCGACGGCCGTCATGTCGTTCCCCCTGCTCGTGCGGCCGGCCCGCACCGCCTTCGAAGAGATCGACCCGCGGCTGCTCGCGATGGGGCGCTCGCTCGGCAGCGGCCCCTCGTCCGTCTTTCGCCGCGTGGCGCTGCCGCTTGCCTGGCGCGGGATCCTGGTCGGAACTCTGCTCGCCTTCTCGCGCGCCCTCGGGGAGTTCGGCGCCACCATCATGATCGCCGGCAGCATCCCCGGCCGCACTCAGACGATGGCGCTCGCGATCTTCCAGCGGACCCAGATCGGCCAGGACGCGTCGGCCATGCGCCTGGTGGGTGTCACGGTCGTCATCGCCTTCGCCGCCGTCTGGACGACCGAGATCCTGATGCGCCGGCGGACGCAGAAGGCGGCCGCGTGATCGAGCTCGACGTCGCCCTCCCCCTGCCGCAATTCCACCTCCGCGTCGCGGCGACGCTGGAGGCTGACACCGTCGCCGTTCTGGGACCCTCGGGCTCGGGCAAGACCTCGCTGCTCGAGACGATCGCGGGGCTGCGGCCGAAAGCGTCGGGCCGGATCGCGCTCGGCGGCGAAGTGGTCATGGACACCGCCCGGGGCGTGTTTCTCCCGCCCGAGCGCCGCCGGGTTGGCTACGTGCCGCAGGACTCCTGCCTCTTTCCGCACCTCGACGTCCGCGGAAACGTCTGCTTCGGGATGGCCCGGGGCGCTCGCGCGGGAATCTTCGATGAGGCCGTCGCCATCCTCGAGATCGCGCCGCTGCTCGACCGTTTTCCCGCCACCCTCTCGGGCGGCGAACGGCAGCGGGTCGCCCTCGCACGGGCCATCGCGACGGAGCCGCGATTGCTTCTGCTCGACGAGCCGCTGGCTGCCGTGGACCCGCTTCTCAAGGGCAAGATCCTGCCCTACCTGCTCCGCGTGCGGGACGGGCTCGAGATCCCGTTCCTTTACGTCACGCACAATGCCGGCGAGGCCCGGGCCGCGGCGCGGGAAGCTCTCGTCCTGCGGGAAGGCACCGTCATGTTTGCCGGCGCGCCCGACGAAGCGCTGCGCTCGATGTCGCTCGTGGACCCAGAGGCGCGGTTCGACAACATCCTCTCGGGATTGCTCGGAAAGCCCCGCGGGATCCGGGAGACGGGTTCGCTGCTCGTGGGCGAGGCGATCTTCGCCGTTCCGGCGGAGGAAACGGCGCGGCCCGGCGCCGGCGCGGTGTTCTCCGTCGCGCCCGAAGACGTCCTCGTCTCGACCCGGCCGCTCGAAGGCATCTCGGCGCGCAACGTCCATTCGGGAAAAGTGATCTCGTGCGAGGCCTCCGGCGCGACCGCCTGGATCCGTATCACCGCCGGCGGGCTCGAGTGGACCGCGCGCCTGACGCGATCCGCCGCGCAAGAGCTGGGGCTCGTTCCGGGCCGCGAGGTCTGGATCGCCGTCAAGACGCACGCCTTTCGGCGGCTGCGTTGAGAGCCCTGTCCTTGGAATCGCTCACCCCGTCCCGGCAACGTTGCCGCTCGGGGACCGCGCGCCGCATTGCGGCCTTCTTCCTCGAGGACGCCGAGGCCTCCAGCGGCGCGCCGGATCTGCTGCGCGCCTCCGGTCCCGGCAAGCCCTCGCCGCCCTTCGCCTACGGGGCACTCCCGGCACCGGGCGAGTAGCTCAGACGCTTTCGCCGGAGGTGTCGGCGCGCGCCACGCAGAGGTCACCGGCTGTACTCCCGGTGCGGCGAACGGTTAGGCTATGCGCCAGTGGTCCACCGCTTTGCCCGTCGTCTGACCCGGGCGCTGCTCGAGAAGATGCCTCCCGATGCGATTGAGGACCATCTCTTCGACCGCCTCATGGCAGGCCTGGCGAGGCCGGACTGGACGCCCGCGCTCATCGCTCTCCACGAGCGGTGGCGCCCGCGGGGAGTGCAGGTCCTCCCCGAGCATTACTACACTCCGGTCTTCGATCCCGAGGGCCTGCCGGAGAGCGTCTGGTCGCGTCGGTTCGACACGGGAGTCCGGTACGACGCCGAGGAGCAGCTATCGCAGTGGCGGCGCGTCCACCGCTTCGCCGACGAGCTCGCTTCGTTTCCGGAAGATCCCGAGGGCTCGCCCGATGACCCCCGCCGGTTCTTCTGGAACAACACCGTCTTTTCTCACCAGGACGCGGTTCTGTACTACTCGCTGATTCGCCACTTGCGCCCCGCGCGAGTCATCGAGGTCGGAGCCGGCTTTTCGACACTGCTGGCCGCCGAAGCGGCCGCGAAGAACGGTCAAACCCGCATCGACTGCATCGAGCCCTATCCTCGCCCCTTTCTCGTCCGCGGGATTCCCGGGGTCCGTCTCCATGCGGCCGCGGTTCAGGAGATTCCGCTCGAATTCTTTGGCGAGCTCTCCGATGGAGACATTCTCTTCATCGACTGCTCCCACGTCTCGAAGACGGGTTCGGACGTCAACCACCTCCTATTGCGTGTGGTGCCGTCGCTTCGCCCCGGCGTCTGGGTCCACGTTCACGACATCTTTCTTCCGTTCGAGTACCCGCGCGAGTGGGCGCTTCAGCGCCTGTACTTCAGCGAGCAGTACGTGCTCGCCGCGCTCCTCGCAAACAGCCGGGCGCTCGAGGTGATGATCGCCGTCCACTTCCTGCTGCGCGTCGCGCAGGCGCGGCTTTCCGAATTCCTCGTTCCGGGCCGGGGGGTCCTTGCCGGAGGAGCGAGCTTCTGGATGCGGACGCGGTAGGAAACGATGGATACGCCGCGCGAGGACGGATGGACTCGAAAGAGACCCAGGCTGCTTTTCGCGTTGTCGTGGATCGTGCCGCTCGCGCTCTACGTCGTCCTGGCGAGCCGCCTTATCGGGGAGCGCGTCGGTTACGAGTACGACGAGGCCCTGTACGTCGAGTCCGCCGTCTTCCTGCTGCACGGCAGCGGTGCACCGCCGTTCGTTCACGACACAGCCTCCTGGATCAAGCTTGCCGGCAGGCACTGGCCGCTCATGATCATTCCGTACGTGGGAACCGTCAAAGGCTTCGTGGCGTTGCCTCTCTTCGCGATCTTCGGCGTGAGTGCCGAGGTCGCTCGATTCGCCGGCGTCCTGCTCGGAGGCCTGGGAATTGCGGGCCTGGTCGTCCTGATCGGGAGCGAGATCAGCCCTGCGGCGGGACTGCTGGTCGGCATCGTCCTCGCGATCCACCCCTCCTATCTCGATTTCACGGTCTTCGACAACGGAGGCGTGTCGGTATGGATGGGCGCGATGGGCCTGGCCGCTCTGGCGCTCACGAACCATCTCCGCCGCCGATCGACGTCGTCCGCGTTTCTGCTCGGAATTGCCGCCGGATTCGGCGTCTGGGCCCGAGTTAACGTGATCTGGCTGATCGCATCCGCGATTGTGGCGGCTCTCTTCGTTTACGGCCGGGGCGCCATCCCGAAAAAGAATCACCTCAAAGCCTTGACGATCGGTGGCTGCTGCGGAGCTTTGCCGCTCATTCTCTACGAGGTCGCCTCGCGCCTGGCGACATTCCGGTACATCTCGGAGGCGCGTCAGCCGTTGTCAGGAGACAGGGTGGCTCAGCGACTCCGGGCACTGGCCGAGCTGATGATTTCCGATCGCGAGCAGCGGGGTATGTGGTGGGGTCCGCCGCTGCCACTGTGGGAGATCGGCGTTGGCGCGGCTCTGCTTGCAATTTCTCTTTTCTGTCTCTTTGTCCCCATCCGCTCGGGCAATCCGACGATCGCGCGCTGGCGGCGAGCGTTTGCGATCTCGGCCGCGGTGCTGACGCTGATCATGCTGACATCGAGACTCAACGTCAGTCAGCATCACCTCGTGGCCGTTCTTCCGATGGCCGTTGCCGCACTGGTGATCTTCTGCGTCGAGCTCGCGCGGCGGCGCCGCTGGGCGATCGTTCCGCTCGCGGCAGCCGGGACCGGACTCGCCGTGCTCTGGCTCGGCTGGTATGTCCGAATCGAAGCCGGTCTCTGCCGCACGGGAGGCAAGGGAGTCTTCTCGAGCGCGCTCGACGACGTCAGCGGCTATCTCGCATCGCACCCGGTGGCGCCGGAGCGGCTGAAAATTCTCAAC
>JANMPW010000359.1:0-1922 GCA_031370065.1 Acidobacteriota bacterium | reverse complement strand
GGACCGAGGTTCTCGACGACCCACCGCGAAATCTCGCCGATCTCCCTGTCCGATTCGTACTGCCCCGGAAACACCAGGTTCGTGATCTCGAGCCAGACCTTCGTGTGTTTCTTCAGGTACACGAGCGTGTCCAGCACCGGCTGGAGGTGACCGCCGGTGACCTCCCAGTAGAACTTCTCGGTGAAGGCCTTCAGGTCCACGTTGGCGGCGTCGATGTGCTCGTAGAACTCCTCGCGAGGTTGCTCACAGATGTAGCCGGCGGTGACGGCGACGGTTCGGATGTCGAGCTCGTGACAGGCCTTCGCGACGTCGATCGCGTATTCGAGAAAGATCGTCGGATCGTTGTACGTGAAGGCGACGCTCTTGCAGCCGAGAGCTTTCGCCGCGCGCGCGATCAACTCCGGCGAGGCCTCGTCGGCGAGCTTCGAAATTTCGCGCGACTTGCTGATGTCCCAGTTCTGACAGAACTTGCAGGAAAGATTGCACCCCTCCGTGCCGAAGGAGAGCACCGAGCTTCCCGGCAGAAAATGACTGAGCGGCTTCTTTTCGATCGGGTCCACGCAGAAACCGCTCGAACGGCCGTACGTCGTCAGGACGACCTGATCCCCCTCGCGCGCGCGGACGAAGCAGAGCCCTCGCTGGCCTTCCCGCAAGGTGCAGAAGCGGGGACACACGTCGCATTGGATTCGGCCGTCCTCGAGACGGTGCCAGTACTTCGTGGGAACGATGGGACCCAGGTGCGTCATTGCTTCTTTTTCTCCGAGACCATGGTCCCCCGCGGGGCTCGCCAGGGCAAGGTCCGATTACATCAGTTCCGCGACCTCGGCTGGCAGCGCGGGCACGCGAACATGCGCCTGGCCGAGAGCGGAAACTCGTTGATGGGCGACCCGCAACGGCGGCAGATCTCCTGCTGGTAGACGTAGAAGGAGTCGCCTGGCCCTCGCCCGGAGAGCGGATGCGCGGGCTCGGCCCGGGCCACCGTGCGGATTTCGGCCAGGGCGACGCCGCGCCGCATGAGCTCGCGGATCGTTTGCCAGAGGTTCTCCCACTCCTCCCCCGCGACACTCCCCGACTGCCGCAGCGGATGAATCCCCGTCAGGAACAGCGCCTCGTTTCGATAGATGTTCCCGACTCCCGCGAGCACCCGCTGGTCGAGCAGGGCATCGCCGATTGTGCGACGCGGCCGCTTGCGCAGAGCCGCCCGCGCGGGCTCCGGATCGAAATCCCGACGCAGCGGATCCGGGCCCAGCCGCGCGATGAGCGCCCGGCGCGCAAACTCCGGGATCAGCTCGCAGGTCGGCGGCCCGATGAGGTCCGTGGCGATGCCCCGCGCCGAGAGACGCATCAGCACGGTCGGCCGCGGTAGGGGAACGCTCCCGGGGTACCGGTAGAACCAGCCGGCCATGCCCAGGTGCACGTGCACGACGAGACCGCCGCTCCAGTGGTGGAAGAGGTGCTTGCCGTGCGCGTCGGCGCGCTCGAACCTCCGCCCGTCCAGCCGCTGCGCCTCCTTCGCAAAGCGGCCCTGCGGCGAGCTCACGCCGATGCGGCGGCCTCCGAAGTCCCGCGTATGGATGCGGGCGAGGCGGTGGATCGTGTTTCCTTCGGGCATTCCGGCCCTCCCGCTGTGGAGGTCAGACTCTACCCTTTCGCGAACCGGGCCGAGTGCATCTCGACAGCCGCCTGGCAAGAGAGCTAGGCTCGACACATCAAAGGAGCCGCCATGAAGAAGCCCAGGACCGAGCACGACCCCGAGCGGACCGAGCAGCAGGGGATGTCGAGCGAGGGGTCCGGCGTCGACGATGCGGAAACGATGGCGTCGACTGGTGACGAGGAAGGCGCGTTTCAGAAAATCGCCTCGGGAACTGCCACGGGCCTCGGCATCGATCGCGGCGAATCGGTCGGAACGGGCGGCCTCGCGG
>JANMPW010000340.1:0-5971 GCA_031370065.1 Acidobacteriota bacterium | reverse complement strand
CTTCGGCGCCTTGACCTTGACCTCCCGCGTCACGCTCCAGATGAGCAGACGCGAGAGTCCATTGATGACGAGCGTGATGACAAAGAGCACCAGGCCGATCTCGATCAGGGCGGACAGGTACAGATCGTCCGCCGCCTCGGTGAATTCGTTGGCGATCACCGCGGCCATCGTGTACTGGGGCTTGAAGAGCGAGGCGGAGATCTGGGGATTGTTGCCGATCACCATGGTCACGGCCATCGTCTCGCCGACGGCCCGCCCAAAACCGAGGATGATGGCGCCGATGATGCCGGTCCGGCCAAAGCGCAGGGCCGCGAGGATCGCCTCCCAGCGGGTGGCGCCGAGCGCGTACGCCGCCTCGCGCTGCGTGGATGGGACGGCTTTCAGCACCTCCCGGGCGACGGAAGACGTGAACGGGATCACCATCACGGCGAGAATGAGGGCCGCCGCGAGCATGCCGACTCCGAGCGGCGGCCCCGAGAAGAGCGGAATCTTTCTCATCCACTCCGGGGTGATCACCTGCAGCTGGCGCACGAGCGGGACCAGCACGAAGACGGCCCAGAGGCCGTAAACGATCGAGGGGATCGCCGCGAGCAGTTCCGTGAGAAACGCCAGCGGCGTGCGGAGCACCTTCGGCGAAAGCTCCGAGAGAAAGATCGCAATACCAAGCGCGATCGGAGTCGAGATCACCATCGCCAGCAGCGACGAGTACAGCGTTCCCCAGATGAACGGCAGCGCGCCGAACTCGCCCGACACCGGGTCCCAGGTCTTGCCGGTCCAGAACCGGAACCCGAACTTCGCGATCGACAGGTGGGAGGTGCGATAGAGCTCCCAGAAAATGCCGGCCACCAGCAGAACGACGAGGAACGCGAAAACCCCCGTCCCCAGCCGGAAGCCGCGGTCGTCGGCGCTCTTGCGGGAGGACGGGGCCTTCATGTCGAGTGCCTTGCCGGCCGCTAGAGCGAGATGCGCTTCAAGGCTTCCATCTCCAGGGCGATGACTTCCTGGGGCAGCGGCGCGTAGCTCAAATCCGAGGCGTACTTCTGCCCCTCGGTCAGCGCCCACTTCATGAAGTCCACCATGATCTTGGCCCGCTTCTTGTCGCCGGGGCGCTCGTAGAAGAGCAGCCAGGTGAACGAGGAAATCGGGTACGCGCCCTTGCCCGGCGCGTTGGTGATCGAGACGCGGAAATCCTTCGGCATGGCCTTGCTCGCGGCCGACGCGGCCGCCGTGACCGAGGCGAGAGAGGCGGCGACGAACTCTCCGTCGAAATTCTGGACGGAGCCGAAGTCGATCTTGTTCTGCTGCGCATAGACGAGCTCGACGTATCCGATCGAGCCCGGCGTCTGCTTGACGAGGCCCGCGACGCCCTCGTTACCCTTTCCGCCGACGCCGACGGGCCAGTTGACCGAGGTCGCGACGCCGACCGTTTTCTTGAAGTCGGGCGAGACCTTCGAGAGATAGTCCACGAAGATGTAGGTCGTGCCGTAGCCGTCCGAGCGGTGGGCCACCGTGATGTCGGTCGCCGGAAGCTTGACGCCGGCGTTCAGGCCCGCGATCGCCGGGTCGTTCCACCTGGTGACCTTGCCCATGATGATGTCGGCGAGCACCTTGCCCGTGAACTTCAACTGGGCGTCCACCCCGGGGATGTGGTAGATCGGCACGACGGCGCCGAGCACCGTCGGCAGGTGCAGGATCGATCCGGGGGCCGCGAACTGCTGATCCGAGGTCATCGGGCCGTCGGTCGCGCCGAAAAAGACCGTCTGGTTCGAGAGCTGGCGGATGCCACCGCCCGAGCCGATCGACTGGTAGTTAATCTCGACTTCGGGATGGATCTTGTTGTATTCGGAAAACCATTTCGAGTAGATCGGGTAGGGGAACGTCGCCCCCGCGCCGTTGATCTGAACCGTCTGGGCCAGGCCCGCGGCGGCGGGAAGCGCCACGGCGGCGCAGAGAGCGGCGGCAAGCAGGAATCGAGTCGGTTTCATCGTTTCTCCTCGCTCACGAACATGAAGTTCGGACGTTAAATCGAAGCGAATCTGCTGTTAACTAGAAGTTGAGGAGCGTGTAAACGCCGTAACGTTCTTCGATGGGGCGACCCGGCGTGTAGTGCGCGTACTTGACTTGCTCGAAGCCGAGTAGCACGGAGGCGTTGACGCCCTTCATCGTCGTGAACCAGTAGGCGGGGCCGACGATGAAGCGCTGCTTGCGTTGCTGCAGGTCCTGGGCCGGCGTGAAGGAGTCGAAGCGGATCAGGGCCTCGAGGCCCCACGGCGTGCGCGGCGTGACCCAGACCGAGTAGCCCCGCGCCTTGACGATCGGCTTCGACGCCGAAGCGTTCTGGTCCTGGGTCCACATGTAGTCGAACCCCGCGTTGACGTAGGGGTTCTCGAAGGTCGCCTGGGCGACCGTCCGCTCTTTCTTCGCGTTCCTGACGTATTCATCCTTGTCGTAGAAACCCGTGAGCCGCAGGCCCTTGAGGATCTCGACGTTCGGGGCCGGACGCAGCGTGGCGCGGACCTGGAAGGCCTTCGTATTGTTGAGCTCGGGCCGTGTGTAGCCCTCCCCGTTGTAGTAGCCGACGTGGATGTCGCCGTAGTTGTCGGGAAAATTGATGTGGGCCGAGGCGCCGAGGTCCGAGGAGGTCAGGAATCCCTCGCGATCGACGAAGATCGGACCCTGGTAGCGGTAACGGTAGATCGACTCTTCGTAGTCGACGAACGGCGTCTGCTGCATTCCGAGCCGCACCCAGGAGCCCTTCCACTGGGCTCCGCCCACCGTCTGATCGAGGTCGTCGAGATTGAGCTGGCCAAAGGCGTACTTCAGGCGATAGGTCAGCGTCCCCGTCAGGCCCGGGACGTCCACTGGCCTGTCGTTGACCGTGACGCCTCCGACCCGGACGACGTCGGGCGTGATGCGAAAAGAGATCAGGTGATTGATCTGGCCCGTGATGTTGATGTACGCGCGCGTGATGTTGAAGGCGTTCTGGTGGTATAGGTTGCCATCCGTGTCCGTTGCCCTCGGCTCCTGCACGTACTCGTAGTTGGCGTAGATCGTGCCGCCCACCTTGATCGAAGGAGTGTCGTCCGGCGGCGTGTAGCCCGCCGCCTGTGTGACCTGCGCGCTCGCAATGCCCCCCCCGGTGATCAGAAACGCGGCTGCCAGGGCCGCAAAGACAAACCCAAACCTCTGCTTCATGATTGCTCTTCCTCCTGTTAAGCCGCGAGTTTTAGAAGCTCGGCGTCAATCAGGGAGGAAGGCCATGTAAATTCGGAATGAAGCGACACCACCGGGAACGCCTCGCACGAGGCCGCCGCGGGCGTCCTGTCAGTTCGGAAACGTGGCCCGGATCACCTCGTCCGGGATTCCCGCCTTCTTCCACTCGATGATCTGCTCGGCCGTGAGCGGCGCGGGCAGCCGGTTCGCGCGGACGTAGGACACGATCACGTCCGTGCCGACGCCTTCCTGGATGAGGGCGAGGAGTTTCGACTTCAAGACGGCTGCGGTCGTGGCCGATGCGGCAACGGGGGGCGCGGGCTGTCCGGGCGGGACCGCGGCGGCGGAAGCGGGGGCTGCGGCGGCTGACGGAGCGACGGCCGCCGGGGCCGGGCTCTTTTTCGGCGACCACTCGAACAGGGCTTTCGACTCGGACGCCGGCTTCGAGTCCGAAAGAACCGCCAGCGCGGGCGCGTCGCACGCGTAGGCTCCGAACGACACCTTGTACCAGTTCTGCGCGCTGTCGGGGCAGTTGCGAGGATCGGACTCCGTGCATTCCGTTCTCTTCAGCGTCATGAAGCGCGCGGACTTCACGAGCAGCACGTTGCCGCCCTTCTCGGCCGTCGTGTTGCGCTGCGCGCGATAGGGATCCGACGTATTGCGCTCCTGCTCCTGCTGGTCGATGGGCCCCCACGCGGCCAGGGGCTTGCACCCGTCCGGCAGCGGCAGCGCGGGCGCCTCGGGCGTCTTCAACTCCGTCTGGTAGACCCGGACGCTGGCGCCCTCCGGCGTCAGCGATGCGCAGCCGAAGCTCACAGTTCCGAGCAATGCGAGTCCGATCGTTCTCCTCATCGAGATCTCTGCCTTTCCTGCCGCGACCGCCCGGATTCTACCGCTTCAAAAAAAAGGGCCCCGATCGCTCGGGGCGAATGGGGGGCCGTGCGACGCAGTGCGGAGGAGCTTCCGGTTCCTGCGTGAAGCAGACCGCGCAGCGACGTCAAATCCGTGTAAAGAACCTGCTTCACGAGAACCTCACGCCGGCTTCGCCTCCGGTCCCTGCCGCCCAACGAATGGCGATACGATCTCGGCCGTGATCTGGATCGAGTTCGTCGAGCCGGAAGAGGAGCAGTCGGTGGAGACGTCCGAGGCGTTGGCCCTCCTCGGCGCGGGCGACGCGGAAGCGCTCGCGGCCGTGGAAGCTGCGCTGTCCGACTTGCTCGCCGCGGCGATTCCGTGCGACCCACCGGACGCTGGGCCCCCGAAGCCCGACTCGCCCCGGCTCGTGAAGAAAGCGCGGCGCCGGACTCCGCGCCGAAGGCTCCGAGCTCCGCGCGGAGTGCCTCTCCGGGAGGCCCTCCTGCTCGCCTTTGCGCGGATCGTCTCGACGGCGCGCGGGACCGTCCGCCATGTCGCCGGAGAGCCCCAGGAAGCGCTGCACGACTTCCGCAAGTCGGTCCGCCGCGCCCGCGCGCTCGTGTCCCTGCTACGGCCCGCACTCGGCCGCACGGCGGCGCGCGGTCTATCCGGCGAGCTCCGCGCCGCCTTCCAGGCCACGGGGGCCTTGCGCGACGCGGACATCCTGATCGCGACGCTGCGAACGGTGGTCTCGGACGACGCGGTACGCCCTCTTTTCGAACGGGCCCTCGAGCAGGAGCAATCTCGCGACGGGTCCCGCGCCGCGGAAGCGCTCGCCGCCGGGAACCGCACCCTGCGGCCGCTGCCGGACGTGCTTCGGGTCACGCTCCCGCAAACATTCTCGATGGACGACCTCGCGCGCGGACTCTCGCGCAGCTGCCGCCGGGTGCGGAGCACCCTCGCCCGAGCCGCGGCGACCGGAACCAACGCCGAATTTCACGAGTGGCGAAAACGCGTCAAGGAGCTCCGCTATCAGATCGAGCTGCTCGCCTCCTCGGGAAGCGCCGAGTTGAAGCGTCGGGAGAAGGCGCTGGCAGCGCTGGCGGAGGAACTCGGTAAGGTCACGGATCTCATCGTTCTCCAGGCGGAGCTTTCTGAACGAGAGAGGTCCGGGGCCATCCCGGAAGCTCCGGCACTCGCCGAAGCCATCCGGGCCGCAATCGCCGCGCGCTCGCAAGACCTCACGGAACGGGGCGGGGGGTTCTTCACCGAGTCACCCGGCGATTTCGCCCGTCAGGTTCTCGCCGACCGAGGATGACCTGAGGCGTCCTCCGGTATCGCGACGCAGCCCGCTGGTGTTTCGCATTTTCAGGGGCGGGGCTGGGTCCGCCGGAGTCTTCGATTTCAAGTCACTGATATGTAACGGTTTATTTATACAAAT
Organism: Acidobacteriota bacterium; assembly: GCA_031370065.1. Taxonomy (GTDB): domain Bacteria; phylum Acidobacteriota; class Thermoanaerobaculia; order UBA5066; family Gp7-AA6; genus DAHUXD01. The sequence continues at coordinate 462 of JANMPW010000340.1, read as the reverse complement.
GGCTTCACTCATATCTCGACATGCGACTCTCAGCGCCGCGTCCGCGCCTTAACATCCGGCGCGCACAGCGGTGGTACCCTGCCGGCTTCTCGAGGACTCGACGGCAATGAGCGAAGTTCAATTCATCGGCGGGGCGCCAACTCCGGAGGACCGGCTCAACGATCATTCGCTCTACTTCAACCGCGAGATCTCGTGGCTCGCCTTCAACCGCAGGGTGCTCGAAGAAGCGCTCGACCCGAGCTGGCCGCTGCTCGAGCGGCTGAAGTTCCTCGCGATCTTCCACTCGAACCTCGATGAGTTCTTCATGATCCGGGTCTCCGGGTTGCACGAGCAGCTCGAAGCGTCGGTCACCGAGCGCAGCGCCGACGGGCTCTCGGCGCCGGAGCAGCTGCGCATGATTCGCGAGATCGTGCAACGGGATGCGGGCCTGGCCATGCGGACCCTGAAAGAAGATCTGCAGCC
>JANMPW010000205.1:0-1830 GCA_031370065.1 Acidobacteriota bacterium | reverse complement strand
CATTCGACGTCGTTTGGGTGGACCGAAGACTCCACGAGACCGCCGTGCGACGCCTGGCGCGTAAAGGCACGAAGCGCTGTTCTCTCGTGAACGAGATCAGCTTCCTCGTGATGCGCGAGCGCGGCATCGACACGGCCTTCGCATTCGATTCCGACTTCGAGCGCGAGGGCTTCAAGACGCTCGGCTAGAGATCTGCCTCCGTCCGCAGCGCCGCGATCTGCCGGTCGTGGTACCGCGAAAGCGCGAGCTGGGCGACCAGGGACCCGATCGAGGCGAAGAATATGTCCCACTGCGTGTCCCAGGGATCGCCCTGCGTCCCCAGGAACGCGTCGGCGGCCGCGCCGTTGGCAATCGCCATCCACCACTCGATCAACTCGTAGAAGGCCGAGATCGCCATGCAGACGCAGGTGACGAGGAAGAAGAGCCAGCCGCCGGATTTCAACGGCGTCTTCCGGAGGAGGATCTCGCGGGCGAGGATCGCCGGGACGAAGCCCTGCGCAAAGTGGCCGATCCGGTCGTAGTGATTGCGCGCGAACCCGAACGCATCCTTCATCCAATAGCCGAGCGGCACTTCCGCGTACGTGTAGTGGCCGCCGAGCATGAGGATGCAGGCGTGCAGCAGGATCAGCCGGTAGGCCAGCGGTGTGAGTGGAAAACGCCGGTACGTAAAAACGAGGATCGGCAGCGCGATGAGCGCCGGCACGACTTCCAGAAACCACGTGAACCGGTCGTGCACATGCGCGGCGGACAGCGCGAGCAGGGCCATCCCGACGCCGAGCAGAACCGCCGGTTCGCGCCGCCTGTTCGACAGCACGCTGGTTGTCATTTCTGACCTACCCCCTCTCCCGGCGGGAGAGGGTCGGGGTGAGGGGGGACCTGAACAACCTCTCGAGAATCGACAGCTACTCCGACTCGGCGGACGACTCACCCAGCAATCCCGTCAGGTCGTACGAGCCCGGCGCCAGGTGCAGCGTCAGCTTGCCTTCCTCGAAGACCGTGCGCTCGAGCGAGAAGTCCGCGCCGGGAGGCATCCAGTCGTTCAGGTTCACGACCATGATCCGGTCCTCGCGGTACCAGGTGAGGAGGCCCTTCGGCGCTTTCTGCACGAGGTAGGTCAGGAGCTGGTCCGGGATCGGGATGAACGACAGGGCCTGAATGCGATCCAGCACGAAGGCCAGGAACCCGTCCTTCAGGCGCAGCTGCGAGAGCGACGCCCGGGCCGAGAGCGGCACGCCAAAGCGATGCACCGCGAGCGTGGCGGTCAGCTCGCCGGCCCCAACGCGGACCTCGAGGCGCTGGAGGTCGGGGATCCGGTCCACCAAGCGGTGCACGATCGCGTTGAGCGTCGGTTCATCAAACGACAGCGAGAGCCCGCTCCAGCGGACCCGGAAGCCCGGCTCCTCGGCCGGCAGCGCCAGAACCGGCGCCGCCGCGTTCTCTTTCATGATGGGGTCTATTTTACGCGCGCTAATGTCCGGTAACAGAAACTCATGCGCATTGGGGGATTCGTAGGGGCGGCCCTTTGCGCCGCCCGGGCGGGGCAGGCCCCACCCCTACGAACCGAACACGTGATCAAGCCTTCGGTCACAGAACACGAGGGCTGCATCACACGACGTAGCCGAGCGCGAAGCCGACCTGGGCGCACATCAACATCAGGTACATGTGCGTCCAGGCGGGGTGGTTCTCGGTCGCGGCGAGCCCATCCGGGTCGCGGAGCAGCAGGCTTGCCGTGTAGGCTCCCCAGGCGGCCAGCACGAACCCGAGCGCGGTGAGGAACGCCCGATTTCCGGTCAGGCGCCAATCCGCGGGAAGCCACGTGAACACCGGGAT
>JANMPW010000184.1:0-1848 GCA_031370065.1 Acidobacteriota bacterium | reverse complement strand
GCGAAAGGCGTCTATATCCGCACCGTGGCGATCTCGAGCACGATGGGGCCTGGCGTGCGCATCGACACCACCCCTTACCGGTAACCGGCGATGAAGCGATCCGATAAGGAGAAGCTCGTCACCGAGCTCAAGGACAAGATGAAGGGCGCCCTGGCGCTCTACTACACCGACTTCACGGGGCTCAACGTGAAGCGCATGACCGATCTCCGCCGTCGTTTCCGCAAAGCCGGTGTCGAGTACGTCGTGATCAAGAACACGCTCGCCCTCAAGGCGGTCAACGAGAGCGGCCTCACCGGCACGCGCCTCCGCGGCCCGACCGGCGTCGTTGTGGCGAAGGATCCGATCACCGCCGCCAAGGTGCTGACCGACTTCGCGAAGGAGAACGATGCGCGGCCGATCCTGAAGGGCGGCCTGTACGAAGGGGCGCAGATCGACGAGGCGATGATCAAGAAGCTCGCCGCGCTGCCGACGCGTGAGCAGGCGCTCACGCAGTTCGTCACCGCGTTGAACAGCGTCATGATGATGTTTGCGCTCGCACTCGAAGCCCGGAAGACCCAGCTCGAAGCCCCAGAACTTCCCCAGGCGTCTGCCTGACCAACACGCCCCAGGACGTCCTGGGGGAAACGAGGAGAACACTACGATGGCTACCACGACCCTGAGCAACGACGAGATTCTCGACGCGATCGGCACCAAGTCGGTCATCGAGCTCGTCGAGCTGATCGACGCGTTCAAGACGAAGTTCAACGTCACCATCTCGGCCGTCGCAGCTGGCGGACCGGCGGCTGGTGGCGCAGGTGGCGCTGCCGCCGTGGTCGAGGAACAGACCGAGTTCACGGTCGTCCTCAAGGAGGCCGGCGCCAAGAAGATCCAGGTTATCAAGGTGGTGCGTGAGCTGACCGGACTGGGCCTGAAGGAGGCCAAGGACCTGGTCGATGGCGCACCGCAGGCTGTGAAGGCCGGCGTCTCCAAGGACGAAGCCGCCGCCGTCAAGGCCAAGCTCGAGGAGCAAGGCGCGGTTGTCGTGGTGAAGTACGCGACGTCGCTCCCGCGGCCGAAGCCGGCCGCGGGAGCCGCTCCGCTCACTTCATCCCGGCGACTCGATGACTCAGCAGTTCCGCCTCACCACCTGAAGTCCCTCAAGCTCCGCTCCGTCCCCGCCATGCCGGCGGGGATCGGGGCCGGGGCCTTTTCACCTGTTCGCGGGTGATCCATGGCTGACATGATCAAGCAAATTTCCTTCGGGAAGCTCGATGAGGGGATGGGGATGCCCCACCTCCTCGACATCCAGACGCGCGCCTTCGATGCGCTCCTCCAGCTCGACGCGGCCGCCCACGACCGCGAGGACATCGGCCTCGAGCGGGTCTTCAAGGACCTGTTCCCGATCACCGACGTCCACGAGAACTTCTCGCTCGAGTTCAAGAAGTACACGCTCGGCGAACCGAAGTACTCGGTCGGCGAGTGCATCGAGCGCGACATGACCTACTCCGCCCCCCTCAAGGCGACGCTCTCCCTGCGCGTCTTCGAGGACCAGATGGGCGAGAAGCGCCTCAAGAACGAGATCGAGAAGGAGGTCTACCTCGGCGAGCTGCCGTTGCTGACCCCCCTCGGAACGTTCGTCATCAACGGCGCGGAGCGCGTCATTGTCAGCCAGCTCCACCGCTCCCCCGGCGTCGTGTTCGAGGAGAGCACGCACCCGAACGGGCAGCGTCTGATCTCGTCGCGGATCATCCCGTTCCGCGGGTCGTGGGTCGAGTTCACCGTCGACATCCATGACGTCGTCTACGTCCACATCGACAAGAAGAAGAAGTTCCCGGCCACGGCGCTCCTCCGCGCCTTCGGCTACGGGAC
>JANMPW010000119.1:0-4305 GCA_031370065.1 Acidobacteriota bacterium | reverse complement strand
CGAGCTCCAGCGCGTCGATTGAGTCGAGGCCGAGGCCCTCGCCGAAGAGCGGCGCCCCGTCCTCGATCGTCTTCGGGTCGATGTCGAGCTTCTGGCGCCGCACGATGAGGTCCTTGACCTGCGACGCGATTTCTTGCCGGGACATGAGGACTCCTCCAAGGGGATTATAGACGCGGTCGTCTCAGGCCATCCCGCCGTCGGCGCGCCAGACCTGGCCCGTGACGTAGGAGGCCTTCTCCGAGGCGAGGAATCCGACGACGCCGGCGATCTCCTCGGGCCTGCCGAACCGCGCCATCGGAATCCGCCCGAGGAACTCGCGCCGCGCCGCTTCTTTCAGGTGGGCGATGATCTCGGTGTCCACGAGCCCCGGCGCCACGGCGTTGACCGTGATGGCCCGCGGGGCGAGCTCGAGGGCGAGGGCCTTCGTGAACGCAATGAGCCCTCCCTTGGCCGCCGAATAGTTCGCCTGTCCGGCGTGCCCCGAGATGCCGCTGACCGAGACGATGTTGACGATCCGGCCGGAGCTCTTGTGCAGCATTCCGCGGATCAGCGCCTTCGTCACGCGAAAGGCTCCCTTCAGGTCGACGTCGAGGACGTAGTCCCAGTCCTCTTCTTTCATGAAGGGAAAGAGCGCGTCCTTGATGACGCCCGCGTTGTTGACCAGGATGTCCGCGCCGCCGAAGTCCGTCCCGACCCGGTCCGCCATCGCCTTGACTTCTTCGGCCTTGAGCACGTCCATCACGAGGGCGGTCGCCTGTCCGCCTGCTCGACGGATCTCCTCGGCGGTCGCTTCCGCCCGCGCGAAATCGCGCTGGCAGGTCAGGACGACGTGGGCACCCGCCACGGCGAGCTCGAGCGAGTTTGCGCGGCCGAGGCCGCGCGAGCCCCCGGTGACGACGGCGGTCTTCATCCTCGACCGACTATATCCATGACGGCATGGATCTCGGCGAGCGACCCGGCCGTATGGCATCGCGTCGTCCGCTCGATCCACCGCACCATCTTGGAGAGCATCTCGCCCGGGCCGGCCTCGATGAAGACCCGGTTTCCGTCGGCCACGAGGGCCTCGAACGTCTCCTTCCAAAGTGTGGGAAAGCAGAACGCCGTGCCGAGCAGGCGTCGCACTTGCCCGGCGTCGGCCACCAGCCGCCCCTCCGGCCCGTAATACGGCACGTCCGGTTTGCGGACCGTCCCGAGCGCCGCGACGAGCGGCGCGATCGCATCCGCGACCGGGCGCATGAGCTCGCTATGGATCGGCCAGCTCATCGAGAGCGGCAATACCGAGAGGGCGCGGGGCCCAAGCTCGTCGATGGCCGCCTTCACGCCCTCGGAGCTGCCGGTCAGCACGAACTGCGTCGAGGCGTTCACGTTACCGATCCAGACCGGCAGCCCGCGGGCGCGCAGGCCTGCGAGCGCCTCCTCGACGACGTCGCGCCGCGCCCCGATGATCGCCGCCATCGCTCCCCGGATGTGCAGGCGCTCGGTCTCGCGCCACACCGCGACCAGCACGTCGAGCGCCTCCTCGTAGCCGATCGCTCCCGCGGAGACCATCGCGGCGTAGTTCCCGAGGCTGTAACCAGCGGTCGCAGTCGGTTGCACGCCCTCGCGCACGAGCTGCCGCGCGGTTAGGGTTGAAACGAGATAGACGCCGGCTTGTGCGGCCAGGTTTTCGCGCAGCTCTTCCTCCGGCCCTTCAAAGACGATGCGCGCGAGGTCGCGCCCGCACCGCTCCGACGTGAGCGTGAAGAGACGACGGGCCTCCGGATCGGCGTCGAAGAAGTCCCGGCCCATGCCGACCCATTCGGCGAGCTGCCCCGGAAACAGGAAGGCGGCCGAGGGGCTCATGCCGGGACGAGGTCCGGCAGAACGTCCGCGATGGCCACGCAACGATCGCGCGCCAGCCACCGCGCGAAGCGGTCCGGCAAACGCTTCAACCCGATAAAGTGCACGGCCCGCGTGGCAGCCGGCAATCCGTCCATCGGCGGATGGGCAGGATCGAGCTCCCACGGGTGCAGCGTAAACACCGCGGGAGCGCCTCCGTCGCGGAACCGGTTTTCGGCCTCGGAGAGACGCGATTCCGAAAGAACCCGAAACGGCCAGGCACCTCCGAGCGGCAGGCGCCGCCCGAATACGAGGCCCGTCAGCGGCGGCAGCTCCGTCAGCGACCATCCGTCGCGCTCGATGCGGTGCGGTCCCTGCGGATTGCCGGCGCTTCCGAGAGGCGGCACGGGCATCATCGAGGCGTCGCACCGGAAGCCTGCCGCGGCGAGCTCGCCGAGGGCCGGCGACCGGGCGTCGCGGATCGACCATTCGGCGGCGCGGTAGGCGTTGGCCGCCTCTGCCCCCGCCTCCTCGATGGATTGCCGCGCCCGGAGCAGGTCCTCGCGAAACTCGGCCGCGGTCATCTCATCGGCCCGGCCGTGGAGGTCGCCGTGGACGCCGATCTCGTGTCCCCGCCGCCCCGCCTCCCGCACCAGCCCCGGGTACCGCCGGGCGATCCACCCGAGAAAGAACACCGTCGCTCGGTGCCGGCCACCCGCAAGGGCGTCGAAGACGAGATTGAGCGTCGCCTCGATCCGCGGCGCGAAGGAGTCCCAGCGCCGGGGGTCCGAGTAGTAGCCGTCTCCGCAGACATGGAACCAGTCCTCCGCGTCGATCGTGAGGACCCGCGGCGCGCGGCCCGGGACGCGAAGAGGCGTGATGATGGGGTCGGACACGTTAGAGGGATTGTAGCTGCGAGGCTCCCCTCACCCCGTCCCTCTCCCCCCGGGAGAGGGAGTCCAAAGAAGTCCCAGCGCCCTGCCGGGAAAAAGAGCCCGAAAGAGTTCCTTCTCCCCCCGACGGGGGGAGAGGGTCAGGGTGAGGGGGGCTGGCGCCCTCAGTCCATCTCGAACACTTTGTAGTAGACAGCCCCCCACGAGATCACCCAAGTAACTCGAAACGGCCGGTAGTGCGACGGTCCGCCGTAGATCGCGCGGATCGGGACGTGGCGGAAACGCCGGACGTGCGGAGCGGCCTTGAGAAGGATTTCCGTCTCGATGATGTAACCGCGCGCGTTCAGGCTGAGCTTGCGCAGGAGATCCGCGGCGATGACGCGGTAGCCCGACTGCGCGTCCTCGATCTCGTGGCCCGTCATGCGGGAGAGCACCTGGCTGCCGATCTCGTTCGTGCGATAGCGATACGCGGGAATCGCCTCGAGCTCGGCCATCCGCGAGCCGATGACGAAGTCGTCGCCGGCGCGCGCGGCCTCGAGCAGGCGCGGCAGGTCCACGGGGTCATGCTGGGCGTCGGCATCCACGAACGCGACGTGGGTGGCGTCACCCTCGAGAACGCGCGCGAGGCCGGCCCGCAGCGCCGTCCCCTTGCCGCCGTTGGCGGGCAGTCGCAGGACCTCCGCCCCGGCCTTTTCGGCCTCGTCCCCCGTGCGGTCCCGGGATCCGTCGTCGACGACGACCACCCGGGGGACGCTGGCGGCGAGCCCCCGCACCACGGCGCCAACCGTTTCCTCGGCCTGGAAGGCCGGCACGAGCGCGCACGGGCGGAAAGGACTCGGCACGCGCCGATCGTAACCTCTCGGCGGCGCAGCGGAAACTGCTAGTCCCTTTGGACTCTTCGACATGCGTTGACTCGCATCGGCCCTTGTGAAAAAGTTCGGGCGCCCCATGCCAGAGAGTTTCATTCCGATCCTCGTCGTGCTCACTGTCGCAGCGGGGATGGCGGCGACCGTCCTGCTTTTGAACTGGCTGCTGGCGCCGCGGCTGCGCACGAGCCGCAAGCTCGAGGTCTACGAGAGCGGCGTCCCCATGGTGGACGCCTCGCACAAGCGGATCTCGATCAAGTTCTTCGTCATCGCGATGGTCTTCATCCTCTTCGACGTGGAAATAGCCTTCCTCTACCCGTGGGCGCTCGTGTTCCGCTCGGTGGGCTGGCCGCTGTTCGTCGAGATGGTCGCCTTCCTGGCGATCCTCGCGGTCGGCTACGCCTATATCTGGAAGAAGGGAGCGTTCGACTGGTGAGCCACACGCGCTACCACATCGAGGAAGCGGGGCAAACGCGCAAGTTCCCGCCGGATGCCGTGTCGCGGATCGAGAAGATCCTCACCCGCTACCCCACCAAGCAGGCCGCGCTGCTCCCCGTCCTCTGGGTCGCACAGGAGACCTGGGGTTGGATCTCGAAGGAATCCTCCGAGGAGGTCGCGCGGCTCCTCGATCTGCCCGCCACGCACGTGGACGGGGTTCTCACTTACTACACGATGTTCCACCTGCGCCCGGACGGAAAGAACCTGCTGCAGGTCTGCACCTCTCTCGC
>JANMPW010000112.1:0-2417 GCA_031370065.1 Acidobacteriota bacterium | reverse complement strand
CGATGCGTTCCGCTCGTTCGACGGAATCGGATACGAGTGCGCGGCGTGAATAAGAAACACCGTCTCGATGAGAGGCAGGTCTGCCGGCTGCAGGATCCCCTCCGCGACGAGGCCGTCCACGACGGCCTCGCCGAAGTCGCCCTCCGGAAGCGGTTTGAACTTGGAGTACGAGGTCTCGGTCAGGACGGAGAAGTATTTGCTCGTGTCGCCGCCCGGGACGATCTCGGGCGAGTAGTTGGAGAGGTAGGTCATCCGGTAGAACGGGGTCTTCGGATTCGGGAAGTAGATCCAGTTCTTGTCTGACGGCGACGGGCGCTTCAAGCCCACGCCCACCGAGAAGAGCCGGTTGAAAAGCAGCTTCTTCGAGGCCGCGCGGACGGCCTCGGGCGCGTGCTTCAGCCGCGACACGAAGGCCTCGAGCGGCAGCGTCGTCAGCAGCTTGTCGTACTTGCGGGTGGTCCCGTCGGAGAACTCGATCTCCCGCTTCTCTTCGTCCACCCCGATGGCGCGCTTGTGGTACCGCACCCGGTCGCCGAGAAGCGGCAGGACGGCCTTCCACAGCCCGAGCGTTCCACCGTGGAGCGGATAGCCGAACTTGGCGTTGGGGCCCCAGTCGGTGACCCTGGAAGAGACGGTGGCTTCGATCGCCTTGCGCCAGTCGACGACGGCGACGCGCTCGGCGATCCAGTAGTACCCCATCTTTTCGAGCGGCGTGGCCCAGACCTTGAAGTTGTACGGGTTCATGAAGTGCTTCGCGACGCCCGCGCCGAATTTCGCCAGGACCCACTCCTCGAAGTTCTTGAACGCCCGGTCCTTGTCGATCGTCTGGGACTCGACGAGGCCGATCAGGCACTCGAGCATCGCGCGCTCGGGCAGCGACGACAGGTGGTTCTGGAACGGATACCGGACGTACTTGTCCTCGAACTTGATCCAGCTCTCGCGATCGATCCACCGGATCCCGTCGTTGCCGAGCACCTTGCCGAGGAACTCGTTGAAGTACTTGTAGCCGGAGAAAATGATGTGGCCGGAGACGTCCCAGGTCCAGCCCTTCGGGTCCGTGAAGCTCGTCGCGAGGCCGCCCACCTGCCCTGAGCGCTCGAAGATCTCGAAGCCGTCCTCGCCCCGCTCGCGCAGCCGGTACGCCGCGCCGAGCCCCGTCGGCCCCGCGCCGAGGATGACGATCCCGCCGCTCACTTGGGCTTCACCACGAGGCGGCGCAGCTGCTCCGCCTGGCTCATCTCCGCGCGCAGATCGAAGAGGTATCGAATGACCCTCCAGATCGTGCCGAGCATCTTGAAGGGCCGATGGATCGACTGGCCGGCCTCGCGCGGGAAGTGCCGCACGATGATCTCGGTGACCTTCCAGCCCGCGATCCGGCAGCGCGCGTAGATCTCGTCGCCCACGAAGTTGATGCGGTGCTTGATCTCGATGCGACGGGCCACGTCCTTGCGGAAGGCGCGGCAGCCCGCGTTGATGTCGTGGAGCGGCGAACCGAGGATCCAGTGGGAGAGGACCCGCAGCCCGCGCGAGAGGATCAGCCGGCCGAGGGGATCATGCCGCACCTTCTTCCAGCAGAAGACGACGTCCGCTCCCTGCTCGATCGCCTCGAGAAAGCGCGGGGCGTCGGCCATGGTGTGCTGTCCGTCGCCGTCCACCACCATGACCACTTCGCCCGGCACGTTGCGCAGGGCCGTTTCCGTCGCGACCGCGTAGCCCTTGTTTCCGTCGTGGTGCACGACGGAAACGCGCGGGTCCTTCTTCGCGAGCTCCTCGGCGATCTCCCCCGTGCGATCGCGACTGCCGTCGTTGACGACGACCACATGCCAGGTGAGGCCCGGAATCGCCGTCAGCGACGAGACCGCTTCGGCGACCGTCTTCGCGATCAGCTCTTCCTCGTTGTACGCGAGGAACCCGACTCCGAGGCGCACCGAACGCTCGATGGGCGGGACGCCCTTCGACCCCCCGACTTCCCGATCAGTGACCATAGATGATCCATCCTGCTGTTGCCACCCATCCAATGACGATGACCAGGAGCCACGAGTCGTCGACGAGAAGGGCTTGGGTGGGACTGCCCCCTCCCCCGCGGCGATAGACGAGATGCATGTATCGGGCGAGCCCGAGGACGACGAAAGGCACCGTGGCCGCCAGCGACTGGCCATAGTGGGCCGCAGTCGTCGAAAGGACACTGTAGCCGCTGTAGGCCGCAACGGTCGAGAGCCCCGTGACGATGAAGAGGTAGTCGAGCCCCTCGGCGCGATAGGCGGCGAGCGCCGGCCGGTGCTCGGACGAGGAGCGCTGCCCCGCGTGGTGGAACTCCCACTGCCGCTTGCCCGCAACCAGGAAGAGCGCGAGCAGGTACGCGCAGATCAGCAAGAAGCGCGAGGGCCAGACTCCCGCCAGCGCCGCACCCGCGAGCG
>JANMPW010000106.1:0-7668 GCA_031370065.1 Acidobacteriota bacterium | reverse complement strand
GCCCCCGCCCACCGGAAGCTCTCGCGCAAGCAGATCCGCCAGCTGACCGACGCCCTCCCGCAGAAGTACAAGCAGTTCCTGGAGCTCGTCGAGATCATCATCACCCCCGACGAGCGCGAGATCTTCCTCGAGATCCAGCAGGACTACCAGCGCGACAAGTTCATCGATGCCTTCTGGAAGCGCCGCACGATTGACGCCCAGGGGATCCGCACCGACTATCGCGCCGTCTACACGCGCCGCGTGGAGCAGGCGATCGAGCAGTTCCGGGACCTCCACAACGACCGGGCCAGGATGTTCGTCGTCAACGGGCCGCCAGACGCGGTCGTGGTGGTCGATTGCCAGGAAGTCTACGTGCCGATGCAGATCTGGTACTACGAGCGGCTCGAGGTCATGAAGTCGAAGGCCTACCTGGTCTTCTACGCGCCCTACGGGTCCGGCCCTTACAAGCTCTGGCTGCCGATCGACGGGCGCGGCGTCCTGCTGGTGGGCGTCGGCTCGCAGACCACGGCCGCGCGGCCCGTCGACATCCAGCGCTGCTTCGAATGGCGCAGCGTGGAGCAGGCGCTCCAGTACAGCGCGGCGCTGCTCGGCAGCGGGGCCTTCGGCCTGCAGGCCCAGAGCCAGCTCTTTCAGCCGCCCCCCGTCGAGACGGAAGGCGTCGACCAGATCCTCTCGATGACGACGGACCTGCACGAGGGCGCCGCCGACCTGGCCGTCGCGAAGCTCGTCCGCTTTCCCGACATGCGCTCCAATAAGCTCGGCATGGACCTCTCGCTCCTCGTGCCCAAGGCGGAGCTGAAGCCCCGCGCGCTCGGCGAGGAGAGCTTCTACAACGTGGACGTGATCGGCGAGATCGTCAAGGACGACCGGCTGATCGACAACTTCAAGTACCGCTTCGACATCCCGGTCGGCGAGATCGGCGGAGAGAAGATCCCGCTCACCGTGCGGCGCTACCTGTACCCGGGCCACTACAAGCTCGTCCTGAAGATCTCCGACGGCAACCAGAATGCCGAGGGCCGTCTCTCGGAATCCCTCGTCGTTCCCGAGCAGCCCGACGCCCCGCCGCCCGAGCTCGCCGCGGCCCGCGCGGACGGCAAGGCCGCCGTCGGCAAGATGAAAGACGAGGGCGTGCTCCCGTCGGCGGTCTCGATCCTGCCGATCGCCAAGGAAATCGTGACCGGCTTGCAGCGGTTCGAGACGCGCGTCTCCGAGGGCGTCAAGTTCGTGGATTTCTTCCTCAACGGGTCGAAGGTCATGACTCGGAGCAGGGCCCCCTACGACGCGGACCTGAACCTCGGGCCGCTGCCGCGCAAACAGACCATCCGCGTGGTCGCGTACGGGTCGACGGGCCGCACCGTCGGCGAGGACGAGTACATCGTCAACGAGGGCCGCGAAGTCTTCCGCGTCCGGATCCTCTCTCCCGACAAGGGATCGAAGGTCTCGGGGCCCACGAAGGTCGTCGCCGCCGTCGCGGTGCCGGAGGGAAAGACGCTCCAGAAGATGGAGTTCTACTCGAACGAGACCCGGGTCGCCACGCTCTACCAGGCGCCCTACGAACAGACCGTCACGGTGAAGGACTCGAAGTCGCTCGGCTACGTGCGCGTCATCGGGACACTCGACGACGGGACGGTCGCCGAGGACCTGCGCTACGTCAACGCGCCGCAGTTCGTCTCGGAGGTCAACGTGGACGCCGTCGAGCTCTACACCACCGTGCTCGAGAAGGGGCGCCCCGTCAACTACCTCCAGGCCTCGAACTTCAAGGTCTTCGAGGACGGCGTGCAGCAGCCGGTGCAGGGGTTCGAGTACGTCAAGAACCTGCCGCTCTCGATCGGCCTGCTGATCGACACGTCCGCGTCCATGCTCGAGTCCCTCCCCGAGGCCCAGCAGGCCGCCCTCAAGTTCATCGACTTCTCCATCGGGGAAAAGGATCGCGCGTTCCTCGTCTCCTTCGACAACGAGCCCTACCTGCTCTCCAAGCTCACGGGCAGAAAGGACAAGCTCACGCGGTCCTTCTCGGGCCTGCGCGCGGAGGGTTCGACGGCCCTCTACGACGCGATCATCTACGGCCTCTACCAGTTCACGGGCGTGAAGGGAAAGAAGGCGCTCGTCATCCTCACCGACGGCAAGGACACGGCCTCGAAGTTCGACTACGAGACACTCGTCGAGTACGTCAAGAAGTCCGGCCTCGCCGTGTACGCGATCGGCCTGAAGATCTCGGGCACCGACCTCGAGGTCAAGTACAAGCTCAACAAGATCGCCCAGTCGACCGGCGGCCAGACCTTCTACATCGACTCGGCGAAGAACCTCGAGACCGTGTACCGGCAGATCAACGACGACCTGCGCAGCCAGTACCTGCTGACCTACTACTCGTCCAACACCGAGGCCCGGGACAAGTGGCGTAAGATCGAGATCAAGGTCGAGCCGGCGAACCTGCAGGCAAGGACGATATCGGGGTACTACCCGTAGTTGGGAGGAGCCGCCGGAGCGCAAAGTTCTGTTCTAGTATTCCCGGGCCTTGAGCAACGCCCCGACCCCCGACTCCCCCCGACTCATCCTCGCCTCCGCCTCCCCCCGCCGCGCGGAGATCCTCACCTCTCTCGGCATCCCCTTCGTGGTCATCCCGACCGACATTCCGGAGGAGCCCCTTCCCGGCGAGACGGCGGAGGCGGCCGCCCGGCGCCTCGCGGGAGAGAAGGCCGCCCGCGCGGCCGCGCGCTCGCCCGAGTCCTGGGTGCTCGCGGCCGACACGCTCGTCTTCCTGGACGGCGAGACCCTCGGCAAGCCGCGCGACGACCGGGACGCCGCGGCGATGCTCGGGCGGCTCGCCGGCCGGGAGCACGGTGTCGTCACCGCGGTCCACCTGCGGCGCGGGGTCGAGCCCGGGCGGGGCATCGCCGAGACGAGCCGCGTGCGCTTTGGAACGATGAGTGAAGCGGAAATCCGCTGGTACGTCGGCACGGGCGAGCCGCGCGACAAGGCCGGCGCCTATGGCGTCCAGGGGCTCGGGGCCAGGTTCATCGAAGAAGTCCGCGGGTCCTTCACCAATGTGATGGGTTTGCCAGCGCGGGCCGTCTACCTGCTCCTCAGGGACGCCCCGGACCCCGCTCTCGCGCTTCTCGCTCTTTCTTCCGGCTGAGCTTCCTCTCGTACATGCGCGCGTCCGCCTCGGCGAGCGTGCGCGGAAACTCCGCCTTGGGCCGGTGGGTGGCCCACCCGACCGAAAGCGTGGGCTGCAGGGTTGCCGCGCCCGGAATGTGCGGGAGGCCGCGCCCGAGCTCCTCCGCCTTCTGCGCCGCGGACGCCTCGTCAGCCTGCGTGAGCAGCACCAGGAACTCGTCGCCGCCCCAGCGAAAAACGAGGTCGGACTCGCGCACGCATGCCGTCAGGTAGTTCGCGACGAACTGCAGCACCTCGTCGCCCACCTGGTGGCCCCGGATGTCGTTGATCTGCTTGAACCGGTCCACGTCGATCAGGAGCACCGAGATCGCGGCCCCGTGCCGGCGCGACCGCGCGAGCTCGCGCCGGATCACGTCGTTGAAGTAGTGGCGGTTGTAGAGCCCCGTCAGGCGGTCGCGGATCCCCATCTCCTTGACCTGCGTGTCGGACTCGACGAGGCGTGCCATCTCGCGCTTGAGCTCGTCCTGGCTCGCCTCGAAGAGCAGGATGATGATGCCGACCCCGACCGTCATCTCGAGGAACATCTCGAAGAACTGCGCATGGGCATAGCCGGCCGGCATCGGAAGCCCGATGTAGTGCAGCTGTGCCCACCCGACGGCCGCGCGCTCGACGGCCCACAAAAGGAAGGAGGAGGAGAGCAGGACGCGCCCGCCCGCCGAGCCCGGAGTGCGCACGAACGCCACGGCCGTGACCAGGTAGGCCGCCGCTCGCACGAACGAGATGTAGGTCTCGGGGGCGCTGGCGCCGGAGAGCCACCACGCGGCGCCGAGGATCGGGAGGGCCCAGAGCATTTCGACCGGACGAGAAGCGCTGCGCGCCCGCCGGAAGCGCGACACTCCCCGAAGCAGGAAGAACACGTGGGCGAGCAACGCGAGGTTCAAGCCGAAGAGGGGGATTCGCCGGGCCTCGTCCGGAGCCCCGGAGGGCAGGAGCACCCCCTGCAGGCCGATGCTGACCAGGAAGAAGCCCCAGGAGGCGATCCAGTCGAGGAACGCGGGCCTGCGGAACTTCCGGTACAGGAGGAGAAAGACGATGAAGAGCAGGATCGTGCCCGCGGCCTGGACCAGTAGAGCGAGAACTTCAGCGTTGTCCATGGAGGCTGTTGGAGGACAGTTTACGTGACCCGGGCCCGCCCGCGCCCCCCGAAGGGAAGAGCCCATTACAATTCCCACGATGGCGATGACGATTGCCTGCGTGGCCCCGGGCCGCCGGAGCGCCATTTCCGCGGCAGGCACGGTCGCGGCGAGACTCCCGAATGCCCGCGTGGAGGCCTTTTCGCTCGCCAGCTACCTCGCCGCGGCGCACGCTCCGGACCGGATCGTCCTCTGCCCCGCAGGTCTCTCGACGGCCGCCGACCTGCGATTCCTCGACCTCGCTGCGCAGCGCCTGCTCTGGCCTTCGCCGCCCCGGGGACTTCGCGCGGCGATCGGCGGGATCCGCCCGCACGGGGGCCGGCCGCGTCGGGCGCAGGCGCAGTCCCGGAGAGACGCGGAGAAGGCGGCGCCCGGCAGTGTCTCGGCGTTGTTGCTCGAAGGCCGAGTCGGCCCGTCGCGGGCCCTGTCGGCGCTGGCCGCTTCGGGCCCCCGGGACTGGATCGTCGAGAGCGCGAGGCACGTCCAGATCCCCGCCCGCCTGCATCGGAAGATCGCGCAGGGAGGCATCCGCTGGTCGGCCCTCGAGCCGATCGCGCTCGTCGCCCTCTGCGCGACGCCGGCCCTGGCCCGCGCGCACAGAAAATGGAAAGCGCTGCTGCCGGCGCAGACGCGCGTCTGGATCGCCGCCCCGCGCCCGGGCTGAACCCTGAGTCGTAGGGGCGGCCCTTGGGCCGCCCGGGCGGGGACTCACCGTAGGCAACGCCGGCAGGAGGCCGGCGGTTACCCCCGCCCCTACTAGGCCAGATCGCGAATCAGTTCCTGCACCGTTTCCGGCGCGAGAACCTGGCGCTCCCGATAAGCGCCGTGCGCGACCTCGAGCGCCGCCTCGTCGCCCGAGGCGAGCGCCGCGCGCCCCTCGTCCCCGAGGGGAAAGCGGATGTAGTGCACGGCCGAGATCCGATCCTCGCGGCTCTGCCCCGGAGCGAAGAGAGCCGGATATGCCTTCGCGCCCACCCTCACGACGAGCTTGCCGGGCTGGTCGAGACCGATGAACCCGTCGAGAAC
The DNA here is from genome assembly GCA_031370065.1 of Acidobacteriota bacterium. GTDB lineage: Bacteria > Acidobacteriota > Thermoanaerobaculia > UBA5066 > Gp7-AA6 > DAHUXD01. Next base: position 2,332 of record JANMPW010000106.1, on the reverse strand, counting down.
TTCCTGCACCCGGGCCTGCTCGGTGATCTCGATGAAGAGCGTCGCCGCGATCTCGCCCAAGCCCGGAAGCAACTCGTTGTAGACGTCCAATTCGTGCTGGACTTTCTCGGGCTGCACGATGCGCTCGGCGCGGAGCATCTCCTGCACCTGGAAGCGGACGGTGTCGCGGTTCTCGAAGACGAGCGTCATCAGCGGCCCGAGCGCCACGCGACGGCGACTCTTGCGGTCGATGACCCGGCGCCGGAAGTCCGCGCGCTCGAGCTCGTACTCGTGGAGGTTGGCGAGGTCGGAGGCCGTCAGGGGGTTCATGGGTTGGAGTTCCTGTCGTGGCTTCGAGTTTCGAGTCACAGATCCCTCAAGCCATACGCTTCGGCCACGATCTGGATCGGATGCTTGGCAACCTTGCCCGTCCCCTGTCGGATCTGCACGCCGGCGAGGGGACAATCGGTGGCGACGACGTCGGGCTGCTCCGCCTCGACCGCGGCGAAGACGGGAGCGGCGAACTTCATGGACATCGGAAAGTACTCGGTTTTCATGCTCCACGTGCCGTCGTGCCCGGTGCACTTTTCGACGGTCACGACCTCGGCGCCCGGGATCAGCTGCAGCAGGTCGCGGGACTTGAAGCCGATGTCCTGGACCTTGAGGTGGCAGGGGACCTGGTAGAGCACCTTTCGCGGAGATCGGGAAAAGTCGGTCGAGAGCTTGCCCGCGGCGTGCCGGCGCATCAAGAACTCGCAAAGGTCGAGCGTCTGCGCGGCGACTTCCTTCGCCTCCTCCTCGGGCCCGAGCACCGGGTATTCCTTCTTCAGCATGAGGCTACAGGTCGGGCCGGGCGCAACGATCGTGTAGCCGGCCCGCACGAACGGCAGGAGGGAAGTCACGTTGTCCCAGCGCGCCTCGCGCGCGGTGTCGATGTCGCCGCTCTCGAAAGACGGCATGCCGCAGCAGCGCTGCGTCGGCACGACGACCTCGCAGCCGTTCTTTTCGAGCACGGCGACCGCGGCGCGGCCGATCTCGGGGTTGTTGGCGTTGACCGAGCAGGTCACGAAGAAGGCGACGCGGTCTCCGCGAGGCGCCCGCTGTGTGGGCTCCGTCGCTCCGCCGCGCCGGGCCCACCATTGCAGGAATGTCTCGCTCGACCAGGTCGGCAGGAGGCGGTCCCGGTGGACGCCAAGGACCTTCTCCATCAGGACGCGTGCCGCGCGCGTCTGGCTCATCGCGTTGACGATCGGCGCGACCGCCGTCGCGATCTGGCCGAGCGTGTCGGTGGACGCGAGCACGCGCTCGCGCAGCGCCGGCTTGCCCTCGCTTTTGACCCGCGCGGCGCGGTCGCGCAGCACGAGCCGCGGGATGTCAACCTCCCAGCGGTGCGGCGGGTAGTACGGACAGTGCGGGATGCAGAGCTTGCACTCGAAGCAGAGGTCCGAAAAAGAGTTCAGATCACGCGAGGGGAGACGGTCCACCTCGCCGTCCACCTCCGGCCGATCCAACGCCCGGAAGAGGACGTCGAAGGAGGGACACAGGTTGTAACAGCGGCGGCACGTGTGGCAGACGTCTGCCACACGCCGCAGCTCCTTGTCGACTGCGCTCCGGTCGAAGAAATCGTGCGCGGCCGGATCGAACATCTTTAGAATTTGCCCAGGTTGTCGAGGCCCTTCTGGAAGCGACCGGCGTGCGACTTCTCGGCGCGCGCGAGCGTCTCGAACCACTCGGCGATCTCGGTGAAGCCTTCCTCGCGGGCGGACTTGGCGAAGCCGGGGTACATCTGGGTGTACTCGTAGGTCTCGCCCTCGACCGCGGACTTGAGGTTCGAATCCGTGTCGCCGATCGCGAAGCCCGTCGCCGGGTCGCCGACTTCCTTCAGGAAGTCCATGTGGCCGAAGGCATGCCCGGTCTCGGCCTCGGCGGTGTCGCGGAACAGGCCGCCGACCTCCGGGTAGCCCTCGATGTCGGCGCGGCGGGCGAAGTACATGTAACGCCGGTTCGCCTGGGACTCTCCGGAGAAGGCGTGCTTCAGATTCTCGTGTGTCTTGGTATTGGCGAGCTTGGCCATGAAATCTCCACCTTCGTCATTGGATGCCGCGCCGGCATTTCCGGTACAGCGCGTGAAAATTCGAGTGTTCTCCCCGAAACCGAGAAGCCCTGCGCCTCGAGCCGGCGCTCCCCGGGAAAGGGTCTGGACCGTTCGCAGGGGGAATCGGGCGTTTAGAACTGATCCGGGTTGTCGAGCCCTCCTCTGCCTTCCTCGCTGTCAGTCTCCATCAAAGACGTTCCCGCTAGGCTCGAGCAAGCTCGAAGCGATCGAGGTCCATCACCTTGTGCCAGGCGGCCA
>JANMPW010000083.1:0-10371 GCA_031370065.1 Acidobacteriota bacterium | reverse complement strand
GCCTGGCACCCGAGCCGCCGGCCATCTCCCATGTCGTAGGCCTGCTCCTGCGGATTGACCGGAGAGAGGCTCTCGCCGCCGACGACGACCTCCACCCGGCAGGTCGAACAGGTGCCGTTGCCGCCGCACACGTGGCTGATCTTCACGCCCAGATCGAGGGCAGCCTGGAGCACCGTGGTGCCGTCCGCGACCACCCCGGCTTTCCCCTCGTTGACGAACACGATCGTGGGCATGACAATCGCGGCCTTGCAGAATCAGGGTAGCACAGCGGATTCGTCGGGCCGCTTTCCCGGGAGGCCGGACGAGGAGTTCTGGCTCGGACGGCCGTTCGACGCGCGCACGCGCTTCGGGCGCATCGCTCCGCTCGAGATCGAGGTCGGCAGCGGCAAGGCCCGCTTCCTCATCGCCTCGGGCCTCGCCAATCCGGCCCACGACTTTCTTGGGCTAGAACGGTCGCTCTCCTACTACCGCCTCTGCCGCGAGCGGGTCGAGCGCTCCGGACTTCGCAACGCGAGCATGGTGCGCGCCGACGGGCGCATCTTCGTCGAGACCGCGCTCGCTCACGGCTCCGTGCGCGCTTTCCACGTGTACTTTCCCGATCCATGGCCGAAGAAGAAACAGAAGAAGCGCCGGCTCCTCGACGGAGTCTTTCTCGAGATGGCCGCCGCGCGGCTCGAGCCGGGCGGCATTCTCCGCATTGCGACCGACCATCCCGACTACGGCGCCCATCTCGAGACGGTCGTCGAGACGGTGCCCGTGCTCGAGCGGCTGGCCTGGGACGCCTTGCCTCCGCCCCCGCCGACGAACTACGAGATCAAGTACGAGCGGGAGGGTCGGTCCATCTGGCGGTTCCTGCTGCGAAAGGGTGCGTCATTCCTTCCTGGAACCTGAGCCTCCAACCTGAGCCGCTCCTACGATTCCGGTTCCGCGAGCACGATCCGCCTCAAGAACCGGACGAAGTACTCGGTTCCCGAGACCAGCGCGACCGCGACGACGAGCCAGAGCGCGACGAGGCCGGGCAGGGCGAACATGTCATGGCGCAGGGCCAGGATGAGCAGCGAGACCGCGGCAATCTGGGTGAGCATCTTCGCCTTGCCCCACGCCGACGCCGCGATGATGATGCCGCGCCCCGACCCGATCGAGCGCAGGCCCGACACCGCGAACTCGCGGCCGATGACCACGACCACCATCCAGGCCGGCGCCAGGCCGAGCTCCACGAGCGAGATGAACGCCGCCGAGATGAGCAGCTTGTCGGCGATCGGATCGAGCAGGGTTCCCAGGGTCGTGATCTCCCCGCGGCGGCGCGCGAGCCACCCGTCAAAAAAATCGGTCGCGACGGCCGTGAGAAAGATCAGGAGCCCCACCGTCTCCCGGCCGTCGAACTTCGTCAACAGAACGACGACGAGAAACGGGACAAGGAAGATGCGCAGAAGAGTCAGCGCGTTGGGAAGATTGATCTTCAAGTTCGTGGCCCCAAACTATAACGTTTTCGCCGGGCGACTCGGCTTCCGGCCTCGCGCATAATAGACGGGTGAACGTCCCCTGCCCGACGCACTCCGGCCGGCGCGCCCACAAGAGCTGCCACTTCTGCCGAAAGGCGATCTGCCGGCTGTGCGAGGTCCGGATGCGTGGCCACCTGTATTGCTCCGAGCGCTGCGCCCGCGACGCCGGGCGACACGCCGTCTGGCGCAACGTGCGGGGCATCCTCGCCCGGCCCGTCCCGGCCCGACTGGCTGTTGCCGCCGTGGCCCTGGCCGCAGCGGCTCCGGTCCTTCTGGCCCTTCGGACCGTTCGCGAGCTCGACAGCCTGAACGCGCCTTCACCCTTTGCCCGGCCTCGCCGCGAGGCTCCCACGGCACGCCTGGATAGCGTGGTCGCGGCCGGGACGGGCCTGCGACTCGAAGGGTCTGCCTCGGACGGAACGGCGGTTTTTCTCTTCGCCGGACCGCGTCTGCTCGGCGCCGCTCCCGTGGAGAACGGCCGATTCCATTTTGACGGGATCCGCGAGAAGGGGCCCTTCCGGGTCGGGGCAATGCCGCTTTCCTCGCCCCTCGCTTACGCCCCGGCTCCGCCGCCTGCGCCCGCGCCCGTGGCAGCAGCCCCACCGACGCCGGTGCCCTCCGCGCCCCGCGTGGCGGTCTCGTTGCCGCCTCCCCGACCAACGCCGGCTCCCGCGCCGCCCGTCCGCGCCGCCGCACCGACGCCGGCCATCGTTCCCCGCGGCCCCTCTCCCCCGGACCTCACGCGGGGCCCCGACGACCGCGCCGACATCCTCGTCTCCTTCGACGCCGGCTCCTCCGACCGCGGCGCCACCCAGATTCTTGATGCGCTCTCCGCTCGCGGGATCCGCACCACGATCTTCCTGACCGGCGAATTCATACGCCGTTATCCGGACATCGCGCGCAGGGTCGCCGCGGACGGGCACGAAGTGGGCAATCACACGGACACCCATCCCCACCTGACGACGTACGCATCCGATGGCAGGCAGGTCACGCGCCTCGGAGTCGACCGCCCGTTCGTCGCCGGCGAGCTCGCGCGCACCGCCCGGCTCTACCGCGAAGCCACCGGCCGTTCGATGGCGCCGCTCTGGCGCGCGCCCTTCGGCGAGCACAATCCCGAGATCCGGCGCTGGGCCGCGGAGCAGGGCTACTGGCACGTCGGCTGGACGGGCGGACGCTCCGGCCTCGACGGCCTCGACTGGGTCACGGACCCGAGCTCGCGCGCCTTCCAGCCGGCCGACCGCCTGCTCGCGCGCCTCGTCCATCACGCCGAGAACGGCGGCATCGTGCTGTTGCATCTCGGCAGCGACCGCGAGGAACCAGTCGCGTCAAAGATCGCCATCCTCTTCGACGGCCTCAAGGCGAGGGGTTTTCGCTTCACCCGCGCCTCGGAGTTCCTCTCGCGGCAGGGCTACGACGAGGCGAAGCTCGCGGCGTTCCGCGAGGCTTCCGGTACGGGCGCCGCGCGTTGACGATTCGCTTCGGCACCGACGGCTGGCGCGGCGTCATCGCCGACGACTGCACTTTCGCCGAGATCCGGCGCATCGCCGCCGCCACGGCGCGCTTCGTCGGCCTGGATGCGGGTCCCGGCGATCGCAGCCGCATCGTGGTCGGGCACGACACGCGATTCCTCTCCCCGGAATTCGCGCGGGCGGCGGCCGAGGTCTTCGCCGAGGCGGGCATCGACGTCCTCCTCTCCGACCAGGCGATTCCGACGCCGGCGGTCTCCTTCCACGTGCGCCGCCTCGGACTCAAAGGCGGCATCGCGATCACGGCCAGCCACAACCCCGGCCGGTACAACGGGTTCAAGGTCAAGGCTCACTTCGGCGGAAGCGCCCCGCCGCAGGACTACGAGGCGATCTCCGCCGAGGCCGACCAGCCGCTGCCGCGCGCCGCACGCCCCGGTCGCATCGAGATGGTGGATTTGAAGACCGCCTACCGCGAGCGGCTCACGTCCCTGGTGGACGTCGCGGCGATCCGCGCGGCGAAGCTCTCCGTCCTTGCCGACGCGATGCACGGGGCCGCTGGCGCGCTGGTCTCGGAGATCCTTTCGGGCGGCCCGGGTGACCTTCGCATCGCGTCGTTTCGGTCCGAGCGCGACCCTCTCTTCGGCGGCGTGCACCCCGAGCCGATCGGCGCGAACCTCGCCGCCGCAGCCGAGCGCGTGCGCAGCGGAGGCTTCGATCTGGCGGTCGCCCAGGACGGCGACGCCGACCGGCTGGGAGTGCTCGATGCGCAGGGCCGCTTTGTCTCCCCGCACCAGGTCCTCGCGCTACTCCTGCTGCACGTCTTTCGAAATCGGGGCGAACGGGGCGGCATCGCGAAGACGTTCTCGACTTCCTTCCAGATCGACCGCATCGCGCGCGCGCTCGGGGCCCCGCTCATCGAGACCGGAATCGGTTTTAAGTACGTGGCCGAGCTCATGAATCGCGGCGAGGCAATCGCGGGCGGCGAGGAGAGCGGCGGCTATGCCTTCGCCTTCCACCTGCCCGAACGGGACGGCGTCCTGTCCGCTCTCCTGCTCATCGAAAGCCTCGCGAAAACTGGCCGCGATCTCTCGCAGTCGCTCGCGGCGCTCTCGACCGAGTTCGGTCGCTTCGAGTACGGCCGCCGCGACGTCTACCTCCCGGTGGACGTCATCCGCCGCTACATCTCCGAGGTCCGCAACACGCCGCCGGCCTCGGTTGCCGGGGAGCCCGTGACGGCCGTCCACGATCGCGACGGCGTCAAGTACATCCTCGGCGAGAGTGGCTGGCTGCTCCATCGCCTCTCTGGCACCGAGCCCATGGTGAGGCTCTACTGCGAGCACGAGGACGCGGCGAAGATGCGGCAGATCCTGGAAGAGGCGGATGGGCGATTGAGGGACTTCGCAGGAAGTCTGTAGTCTGTAGAAGCACCACGACCGACGACCGTTACCGACGACCGACTAGCTTCCTCTCTGATCCACCGGCCGATCCATGTCCGAGGCGCGGCGTCGGGGGCGGGGCGGCTCCGTCAGCACGACGCCCGATCCCTCGAAGCGGATCTTCGGCGGGCTCGCGACGTCCGGCTGCATGACTTCCTCGAGGAACTCGTCGTCCAACACCGAGGCGACGAGCTCGCCGCTCCAGGCAACGAGGTCGCGCGAGGAGATGGAGAGCGGATACTGCGCCGAGACTTCATGCGCGAGCACCGGTCCTCCGACCGAAAAGACGACGCTGCCCTTGCCCTGCACCTTCAAGATGTCGACCCGGCGGCTGCGCCGGAAATCGTGGATCGCGTCGAGCCCGAACGTGAGGCCGTGGTCGAGCGCCAGCAGCCGGCTTCCCTCGACGTGAAGTGTTTGCCCGGTCAGATCGCGCCTGTAAGCGCGACGCCCCGCGGCATTGACCAGCAGGGTCCCCAGGCCCGTCGCGCGCAGCATCCGCTCGAGCGAGGTGCCGGCAAACGCTGCCTCGGGCGCGAAGCGGATCTTGCCGCTGTACCATGCCACGCAGCCCTTGCGCACGAAGACCGTCCCGCGGGAAGCCACTTCGAGCCCGCCCTCCGGCCGGATCTTGAAGAGGGGGCGCGTCTCCGGAGTGGCGAGGGCGATCGAGGCGGAAGTCCCCGAGGCTTCGTGAAAAGCCGGCTCGAATCCCGTCTTCTCGGCCGCAGAAACCTCGCTTGCCGGCGCCTTCAGCGTGGGCGCGGTGTCCGAGAGCGACCCGCTTCGGCCCGCTCCGTCGCGCCCGGGCCGACGCAGCGCCTCTTCGATCTCCGTGACCCTTCGCCGCGCGCCCGCCACACGGAGGTGCTCGAGCGCAAGCCCGAGCTTACCGCGCAGCTGGTACAGGAGGCCGAGATACAGGTGGCTGCGCAGGTGCCCCGGCGCAAGCTCGATCGCCGCCCGCAGCTCCTTCTCGGCCTCGGCAAGCCGTCCGGACTTGAAGAGGATCAGGCCGAGGTTGGACCGGAGGACCTCGGACGAGGGGTTTTCGGCGAGGAGGGCTCGCGCCGCGTTCGCAGCCTCGTCGTAGCGCCCGCGCTTGAACTGGAGAAGCGAAACCAGGTTGAGGACGTCCTCGTCGTGGGGCCGCAGAGTCCGCGCCTGCTCGAGCTGCGTCCAGGCTTCTTCGAAACGTCCCTCCCGCACCTCGCGCCGCGCGCGGTTCAGGTGCAGGAGGAACAGTCCCTGATCCACGGGGGAAGGTTCTGCGGCGGCGCGCGACACGGCCGGTCCCCGGGCTAGCCGAGACGGCGCGGCGCGGGCCGGCCCTTGGTCGTCAGCGTGACCCGGTTGGTGCGCGCGTCGCGAACCCACTGCACCGAGCGGCCCCGCGCGGCGGCGATGCCCCGGTACGTCTCCCCGGCCGGCTTGCCGAATCCGCCGCCCAGCGTGGACTTGCCGTAGTAGGCGGCCAGGGCCTTGCGGACGTAGAGCTGCGTCTCGGCGTACGGCGGCACGCCGTCGTACTTGTCGACCGCGCCTTCGCCCGCGTTGTAGGCGGCGAGCGACTTGACGAGGTCGCCGCCGTAGTAGGACATGAGCCGGGAGAGCTGCCGGGTCCCCGCCGTGATGTTCTGTTTCGGGTCGTGGACATCGCGCACGCCGTGCTCGGCGGCGACTGCGGGCATGAGCTGCATCAGGCCGCGGGCCCCCTTGCGCGAGATCGCGGCCGGGTTGAAGCCGGACTCGATGAGCATGACCGACTTGACGAGCTTCGGATCCACCGCGTTGTCATGCGCCGCTGCCGCGATCAGGTCGTCGTACGCGGACGCGCGGCCGACACGGGCGGCCAGCCACTCTTCACTCGCCGCGATGTTGGCGGGCCCCTCGTTGTAGATCACGCGGCGGCCGTCCTTCACGGCCACGCGTACCTGCGCCGACGCCGCCGCGGCCATGGCGACAAAAATCCCCACGGAGAGAAAGGCCCGAAGCTTCATGGAGTTTGAGGTCGTATTATAGCGCCCGGACTGGGTCGAAGAACTCCTTTCCGCTCAGAAAGTTACGGTCGCTCGAGAAGTGACGCAGCGCACAAAGTCGTGCCCCCTCGTCAGACGGTCGGCACCGGTTCCGCGAGAAGGTCCCGCACCGCTTCGGCCGCCGCCTTCAGTCCTCCCGGAAGCTCCGCCGGATTCTTGCCTCCGGCCTGGGCGAGGTTGGGCTTGCCGCCCCCACTGCCGCCGAGCGCCTTGCCGACGCGACCCGCGATCTGGGACGCCGGGAGTCTCCTGATCAAGTCCGGCGTCACGGCGACGATCACCGAGGTCTTGCCCTCCGAGACCGTGCCCACCACGACGACGCCGCTCTTCAACTTCGAGCGCAACGTATCCGAGAGATTGCGCAGCTGCGGGATCGACAGCCCCTCGACGATCCGCGTGACGATGGGCACGCCGCCGACCTCCATCCGGTCGCTCTGCGCCCCCGCTTCGCCCGAGGCGAGCTTGAGTTTCAGCGAAGCGACCTCGCGCTCGAGCGCCCGGACGCGATCCTCGCGCTCGCCCCATCGGGCGATCAGAGCCTCGCGCGGAGCCTGGGCGGCGCCCGCGAGCGCGTTCAGGATCTGCTCGTCGTGCGACAGAAGCTCGACCGATCCGAGCGACGTCACGGCCTCCAGCCGCCGCACGCCGGCCGCGAGGCCGCGATCGGACACGACTTTGAACGCCCCGATCTCGCCGGTGCGCGGCACGTGGCAGCCGCCGCAGAGCTCGGTCGAGAACCCCGGCACTTCCACCACGCGGACCCGCTCGCCGTACTTCTCGCCGAAGAACATGTCCGCGCCCTTGCGGCGCGCCTCGTCCATCGTCATGGTCTCCTTGGTGACCAGCTGATCCCGGAGGATCTCCTCGTTGACAAGCCGCTCGATCTCCACGATCTGTTCCGGAGTCGTCGGAGCGGCAGCGGCGTAGTCGAAGCGGAGGCGGTCGGGCGCGACGAGCGACCCCATCTGGCGCGACGTGTTCCCGAGCACCTTGCGCAGGGCAGCGTGGAGCAGGTGCGTTCCGGTGTGGTTTGCCTGGGTGCGGCGGCGCGTCCACTCGGGCACGGCCATGTCCACCGCGGACCCGAGCTCCAGCCTTCCGCTCCCGACGCTCACGCGGTGGGCGATCAGGTTCGGCACCGGCTTCTGCACGTCGCTGACGTCCGCGCGGCCGCCAGCCCACGCCCACGTCCCGGTGTCGGCAACCTGGCCGCCGCCCTCGGGATAGAAGACCGTGCGATCCACGACGACGTCTCCGCTCTCCCCGGCGGAAAGCAGCGACGCCTCGCGCCCGTCCTTGACGATCGCCAGGACGCGGGCGCCTGAGAGCGAAACGAAGTCCTGCTCCGGGTAGCCGCGGAAGACCGAGTGCTGCGGCGGCAATTCGAGCCGCTCGTACACCGACGCGTCGGTGGCCTCGAACTTGGCCGACGCGCGCGAGGCGGCTCGCTGGCGCTCCATCGCCTCCTCGAAGCCGGCGCGGTCCACGGCCACGCCCTCGTCGCCCGCGATCTCTTCGATGACGTCGAGCGGAATGCCGTACGTGTCGTAGAACCGGAACACCGCTTCGCCCGAGAGGGCCGTCGCCCCCTCGCGGCGCAGGCGCTCGATCGCTTCGCCCACCCGGTCGGCGCCCTCGGAGAGGGTCTTGCCGAAGCGCTCTTCCTCGGGGGCGAGCACACCCGCAACGGTCTTCTCGACCCGGTCCGTGTCCGACGGCCCGAAGTATGCGCCGGCGAAGCCCTCGACGACCGTCGGAACCAGGCGATACAGAAAGGGCTTGTCGAGGCCGAGCCGTCGGCCGTACCGCATCGCGCGCCGGAGGATGCGGCGCAGGACGTAGCCGCGCCCCTCGTTCGAGGGCAGCGCGCCATCGGCGATGAGCATCGTGGCCGCCCGAACGTGGTCCGCGATCACGCGGAAGGGTGCGTCCTCGGGCGCCATCCCGCCTCTGTAGTTCTGGGCCGAGATCTCCTCGATGCCGGCGAGGATGCGCGCGAAGAGGTCCGTGTCGAAGTTGTTGTTCACGCCCTGCAGGATCGCGGCGAGGCGCTCGAGGCCGGCGCCCGTGTCCACCGAGGGACGCGGCAGCGGCGTCATCTTTCCGGACGCGCCCCGCTCGAACTGCATGAAGACGAGGTTCCAGATCTCGAGCGTGTCGTCGCCGGGGCCGTTGACGAGGTCCGGAGTGTTGGCGGCCAGGTCCGCGCCGCGGTAGTAGTGCAGCTCCGAACAGGGGCCGCAGGGCCCCGTCTCCCCCATCGCCCAGAAGTTGTCCTTCTCCCCGAAGCGCAGAACGCGGGAGGCCGGCAGGTGGCGCTCCCAGAGCCTGGCCGCTTCGTCGTCCTCGGTGTACACCGTGGCCCAGAGCCGATCGGGAGCGAGCCCATACCCCTTGTCCCGGTCGGTCACGAGCTCCCAGGCGAAGCGGATCGCCTCGTCCTTGAAGTAGTCGCCGAACGAGAAATTGCCGAGCATCTCGAAGAACGTCTGGTGGCGGCCCGTGTAACCCACGTTGTCGAGGTCGTTGTGTTTGCCGCCGGCGCGTACGCACTTCTGGGAGGTCGTGGCGCGCACGTAGTCGCGCTTCTCGCGGCCCGTGAAGACGTCCTTGAACTGGTTCATTCCGGCGTTCGTGAAGAGCAGCGTCGGATCCTCGGCCGGGATGAGCGAGGACGAGGGCACGCGGCGGTGCTGCCGCTCTTCGAAATAGCGCAGGAACCTCTCCCGGACTTCAGTCGATTTCATACCAGCCCCGGATAATCTCAGAAATCTTCGCCGCCGAAAAACCGCGCCGAACGAGGGCCTCGAAAACCCGGCGGCGTCGCAGTGCGGGCGCGAGGTCCGCGCGGGCCTTCCACAGCTTGCGAAACAGCCGCGCGAGCGCCTCGTCTTCCCTCCCGACGCCGCCCTCGGCCTCGAACGCCGCAGCCATCGTCTCGCGGGAAAATCCCCGAACCTTCAGCTCGCGTTCGACACGGGAGCGCCCGTATCGCACGCCGCGCAGGCGCACAGCCGAGCGCGCCGCCGCGAGGTCGTCGAGGAGTCCCTGGTGGTCGAGCCGCGCGAGCGCCTCCCCGACGGCTCCGTGCGAAAAGCCGCGCTCGAGCAGAGAACGCTCGAGCTCGGCGCGGCCGCGGGGCCGGACCCCGAGCAGGCGCAGCGCCCGCTCGAGCGCCGCGGCACTGGAACCGGGGTCAGCCGGGGGTTGGCCCTTGCGAAACGTCGATCCCTAGCTGCGCCCAGGGGGCTGGTTGGAGAAGTCGAACGGCGACTCCTCCTGGAGCGGATTGAAGTCGGAGGGCGCCTCGAGGGCGGCGTCCATCTCCTCGCGCGCGATGTCCGACGTCGACTGGATGCCCTGGATGCGCAGCTTGAACTCGTTGGGGTTGGTCGAGCGCTTCAGGGCCTCCTCGAGCGTGATGAGGCCTGACTTGTAGAGGCTGTAGAGCGACTGGTCGAACGTCTGCATGCCGTACTGCGAGGTGCCCTGCTGAATCGCGTCCTTGATGTACTTGGTCTTTTCCTTGTTCTCGATGCACTCCCGGACGTAGTTCGTCCGGATGAGGATCTCGGCGGCCGGGACGCGGCCGAGCCCGTCGGCGCGCGGCATCAGGCGCAGCGAGATGACCGCTTTCAGGACCGCCCCGAGCTGGAGGCGGATCTGCTTCTGCTGGTGCGGCGGGAAGACGGCGATGATGCGGTTGATCGTCTCGGTGGCGTCGAGCGTGTGGAGCGTTGAGAACACGAGGTGGCCGGTCTCCGAGGCCGTCAGGGCCGTCTCGATCGTCTCGTAGTCGCGCATTTCACCGACGAGGATGACGTCCGGATCCTGGCGCAGTGCGCGCCGTAGCGCTTCTTTGAACGACGTCACATCGACGCCCACCTCACGCTGATTAATGGTCGACTTCTTGTGGTTGTGCTGAAAT
>JANMPW010000053.1:0-1939 GCA_031370065.1 Acidobacteriota bacterium | reverse complement strand
CGTTCCGGTGGCGCATCCGCGCGATCGCACTCGGACCGTCGCCGAGCTCGGGCTCGCGAACCTGTCGGCTTCGACCTCCGGCAACTCCGAGCGCGGCCGCGAGGTGTCGGGCCGCCGGATCGGGCACATCCTCGACCCGCGGACCGGCGAGCCCGCTCCGGATTTCGGCTCGGTCACGGTCGTCGCGCCTTCGGCGCTCGTCGCGGACATCCTCTCGACGGCGTTCTTCGTGCTCGGCCCCGAGAAGGGGCTCGCTCTCTCGGCGACACTTCGCACGGAGGGCGTCGCGAACGAAGCCCTCTTCCTCGTCGAGCGCGGCGGCGTGCTTCAGGCGGTCTCGAGCCCGGGCATCGTAAACCTCGTTCTCTCGGCCGACCCCAAGGCGGTGGCCGGTCTCACGCCCCAATAGCCTTAACACTCCGAGGAGGAAGACCGTATGCGTCGCGTTTCCCGCATTCTCGCAGCCCTGGTTCTCGCTTCGAACGCATCCGCGTTCGCGCCGGCCCAGACCCCGCCCGCCCCGGGCACGGCGGCCGCGCTCACTCCCGAAGAGCGCCTGCGCCAGGTCGAGCAACTGCTCGCCAATACGCGGGCCGAGCTCGCGAAGATCAAGGCTGCTTCGGCTGGAGCGCCCGACGCGAAGCTCGACGAGCTCTCGCGGCGGATCGACATCCTGGCCCAGGAAATCGAGAACCTCAAGATGGGCGAGGCCGCTCCCGCCACCGAGACCGGCGCCGAGTCCGGGGAAAAATCCGTCGCGCGCTACGGCATCGGCCCGGCCGGGGCGAAGGTCTACGGCCTGAAGAAGGGCGTCTCGATCGGCGGCTACGGCGAGGTGCTCTACAACAACTTCGCCGCGAAGGACCAGAGCGGCAACCCGACCTCCGGCGACGACGTCATCACGCTGCTGCGCGCGGTCCTCTACCTCGGCTACAAGTTCGACCAGCACTTCGTGCTCAACACGGAAATCGAGTATGAGAACGCCGTCGTCGCCTCGGACAAGGGCGGAGAAGCGGAAGTCGAGTTCGCGTATGTGGACTACATGCACTCGCGCGCATTCAACGCGCGCTCGGGCCTCGTCCTGATCCCGTCGGGCTTCGTCAACCAGCTCCACGAGCCCACGAGCTTTCTCGGCGCGCGCCGCCCGGACGTCGAGGACTTCATCATCCCGACGACCTGGCGCGAGCTCGGCGCCGGCGTCTACGGAGAGCTCGGGCCGATCTCCTACCAGGCCTACGGCGTCAACGGCTTGAACGCTGCCAGGTACACGGCCGACGAGGGCATTCGCGAGGGCCGGCAGGAAGGCTCCAAAGCGCTCGCGAAGAGCTGGGCTTTCGCCGGCCGGGCCGACTTCACCGCCGTCCCGGGACTGCTCGCGGGCGTTTCGGTTTTTTCGGGAGACGCGGGCCAGGGCCAGTACACTCCGTCGGGCGTGAAGATCGGCGCGCTGACCACGGTCTTAGACGTTCACGCCGATTGGCGCTGGCGCGGCCTGTGGCTGCGCGGGCTCTACGCCCACACGACGATTGCGCAGGCCGACCTCATCAACCAGCTCAACAACTTCGAGGGCGACGAATCGGTGGGTAGCACCCAAGAGGGCTGGTACGTCCAGGGGGGATTCGACGTTCTGTCCCTCGTGTCCGCGACGAAGCTGAGCCTCATCCCGTTCGTACGCTACGAGCAGTACGACACTCAGGCCGAGGTCCCCGTCGGCTACGAGCGCAACCCGGCAAACGACGTGCAGGAGCTGACTCTCGGCGTGGCCTTCCAGCCGATCCCGCAGTTGATCCTGAAGACCGACTGGCAGCAGCGGCACAACGCCGCGAAGACGGGGGTCGACGTATGGAATGCGTCGCTCGGATACGTTTTCTAGTCGTGCGACGTCTCCTGTCCGCGGCGGCGGTTGCATTCGCCGCGGCGGCCCTCGACGCAAAGGTCT
>JANMPW010000036.1:0-1574 GCA_031370065.1 Acidobacteriota bacterium | reverse complement strand
CGACGACGAGGTCGAGCCCCGAGACGAGGATGACGTAGATGCAGACCTTGCACGCGACGCTGTGGACGTAATACGGGTTCTGCGTCACGAATGGAAGGAAGAGAAACGCCGCGGCCGCGGCGAGGACGAGGATGCGGAGGGCGCGCGGCATCGGGGATCAGACCTTCTTGATCGTCTTCCTGCCGAAGAGGCCCGACGGCTTCACGAGGAGGATGAGGATCAGGAGCACGAAGCCCGGCGTGTCCTTGTAGCCGGTCGAGACGTAGCGGGCGGTGAACTGCTCGGAGAGACCGAGGAGGAGGCCGCCCACGAGGACGCCGAGACCCGACTGGAGCCCGCCGACGATCGCGACGGCATAGGCCTTCGTGCCGAGGAGAGTTCCCATCGTCGCCCCCGCGAGCGTGAGGGGCGCGACGAGGACGCCGGAGACCGCGGCGATCGCGGACGAGAGGACGAAGGAGAACGTGATGACGAGCGGGACGTTGATGCCCATGAGCGCCGCCGCGTCCTTGTCGGCCGCGACGGCGGTGACGGCCTTCCCCCAGATCGATTTCCTGAGGAACAGCTCGACGCCGGACATGATGAGGGCCGCGGCGCCGATGACGAGCAGCTCCTGCGGCAGCACGCGCACGCCGAGGAAGGTGAGGGGGTCGTCGCCGAGGGGCGCGGGGAAGCGGGCGTCGTCGGTGCCCCAGATCCTCTCGGCCGCGTTGCGGGCGATGATGCCGAGGGCGACGGTCGCGAGGATCCAGCTCACGGCCGAGCGCGTCTTGAGGGCGGGGGCGATCGCCGCCTTCTCGAGCACGACGCCGAGGACGCAGCCCACGATCGCCGCCGCGAAGAGAGCCCCCGCGTATCCCAGCTTCCACGTGACGGCCGCGGTGAGGCCGGTGAGGGCCCCGAGCATGAGGAACTCGCCCTGCGCGAAGTTGATCGTGCGCGACGTCGAGAACGTGATGTTGTAGCCGAAGGCGAGGAGCGCGTAGATCATCCCGACGGCGACCCCGCTCAGGATCAGCTGCAGCAGATCCGTCATCGAATGGCCGGCGTCTTCGCCTTCACGTCAGCGTCTCGTGAGCCTCGCCGTCATTTCGCGGGCGGCAGGACCTCGCCCTTGCCCACGACGCCCATGAGGACCTGTTCGCGGTGGATGGCCTCGTGGTCCGTCTTGCTGAAGGGCTTCGTCCAGGTCGCGATGACGCCGGCGTAGGGCTTCTTGAAGTCCTCGAGGGCGGCTTTGATCTTCGGGCCCTCGGTCCCTCCCGCCTGCTCGATCGCCTGGGCGATCAGATACATGGAGTCGTAGCCCTGTGCGGCCGAGACCGCCGACGGAATCCTCTCGACCGCGAACCTCTTCTGGTAGTCCGCGACGAACTGCTTCGCCTTGGGGTTCGAGGCGCCGCGCTGGATGAACGTCTGGGGCATCGTGGCGCCGTCGCCATTCGGGCCCGCCGCGTCGATGAAGTTGGACATCGAGAGAGTCCAGCTGCCGATCACGGGGACCTTCCAGCCCAGTTTCTGCATCCCGTTCGCCAGCTGCGCGAGCTCGGGCCCGATGCCGTAGGCGAGCACGG
>JANMPW010000031.1:0-4564 GCA_031370065.1 Acidobacteriota bacterium | reverse complement strand
CTGCCGATCGGCCGAGAGGCGGATCGAGCCGGGCGGCATCGAGGCAATTTCCTTGCCCTCGCCCGCCTTCGCTTCCGGCGCCAATTTGCTCTGCCCCATCTCCATTCCCGGCATCGCTGGAGCCGTTGGTGCGGCGCTCGGGTGCTCCGCGTGAGTCGAGGGGCCCGGGGCGCTCCCGGGCTTCCGGTTGCAACCCACGAGGGCGATCGTGACGATGCCGAGGCCCACGGTCAGCCAGCGTACGATGTTCATGAAGCTCCTCCCGTGAAGGCGGCATCCGGTGTTCGCGTTATGAGGACCGGAATGTGCACGCTGTGAAACATCTCATCCTCCCGTTGCGACGGGCGCGACGGCCGTCGCGTCGGGACCAAGCGCAACGTTCTTGACTTCGGTGTGCCACTTCCAGAGGAGGTAGACCGCGGGATAGACGAGCAGCTCCATCGCGAACGACGAAAAGAGCCCGCCGATCATCGGGGCCGCGATGCGCTTCATGACGTCCGCCCCGGTTCCAGACGACCACATGATCGGCACGAGGCCGAAGAAGGCGCAGGCAACCGTCATGATTTTGGGGCGCACGCGCTTGACGGCCCCATGCATGATGGCCGCTTTCAGATCCTCGCGGGTCCGCATCGCCCCGGACGCTTTCGCCTCGTCGTAAGCGAGGTCGAGGTACAGCAGCATGAAGACGCCGGTCTCGGCGTCGAGTCCCAGCAGGGCGATCAGACCCACCCACACCCCGATCGATATGTGGTAGCCGAGGGCGTAGAGAAACCAGATCGCTCCGACTGCCGAGAACGGCACGGCCATCAGGACGATCAGCGTCTTCGGGAGGGACTTCGTATTCGCGTAGAGGAGGGCGAAGACGAGAAACAGCGTGACCGGAAGAACGACCTTCATCTTCTCGCGGACTCGCTCCATCGCCTCGTACTGGCCGCTCCAGATCAGTGTGTAGCCGGTCGGGAGCTTCAAAGAGCGCGCCACGGCCGCCTTGGCGTCCGCGATGTACCCGCCGATATCCCGGCTCGCCGTATCGACGTCGACGTAGACGTAGCCGGAAAGCCGGCCATTCTCGTCCCGGATCATCGACGGACCCTCGACGAGATTGATGTCGGCGAGCTGGCTCAGGGGAATTTGCGCTCCCGACATCGTCGGGACGAGCGTGCGGGCGAGCTTGTCGGGATCGTCACGCAGCTCCCGGGGATAACGGACGTTGACGGGATACCGCTCGCGCCCCTCGATCGTCGTCGTCACGTTCTCACCGCCGATTGCCGCCATGATCACTTCCTGGACTTCCTTGATCGTGAGGCCGTAGCGCGCGATCTCGCGGCGCTTGAGGTCAAAGTCGACGAAGTAGCCCCCGGCAACGCGCTCGCCGTAGACACTGCGCGTGCCGCGAACCTTCTGGAGGATCTGTTCGAGCTGGCGGCCGATCTCCTCGATCCGGTTCAGGTCGGAGCCGAAAACCTTGATCCCAACGGGCGTGCGGATGCCCGTCGTCAGCATGTCGATCCGGTTCTTGATCGGCATCGTCCAGGCGTTGGTCTGGCCGGGGAGCTGAAGGCGGGCGTTCATCTCGTTGACGAGCTCGTCCCAGGAGATCGTCTCGGGCCAGAGAGGACGCACGATCGGCTTGAGGAAGCCGGGAAACCAGGAGGAGTACCAGCGGCCTTTCGTCCGCCACCCTCCTTCGGGCTTGAGGATGACGACTGTCTCCATCATGGAGAAGGGTGCCGGGTCGGTGGAGGTTTCGGCGCGTCCGGCCTTCCCGAAGACCCGCTCGACTTCGGGGAAAGATTTCAGAATCTGATCCTGCCTCTGAAGAAGTGACTGCGCCTGCGTCACGGAGATACCGGGTAGCGTGGTCGGCATGTACAGGATCGATCCTTCGTTCAGTGGAGGCATGAATTCGGAACCCAGTTTCTTGAACGCCGGAATCGTGCCGAGAACCACGAGGAGGGCCAATGCGATCACGAGCCTCGGATGGCGCAGCACGAACTTTGCCGGCGGCTCGTAGAGACGGAACAGAACGCGGGAGATCGGGTGCTTGTCCTCGGGGTGCATCTTGCCGACGGCGACGGCATTCGTGATCCGGCACAGCCACCGGGGCTTGAAGTCGTAGTTCTTGAGTCGTGTGAAGAGCAGTCGGATGGCCGGATCGAGGGTGATTGCAAGGATGGCGGCGATCGCCATCGCGAAGTTCTTCGTGAAGGCAAGGGGTCGGAAGAGGCGCCCCTCCTGAGCTTCGAGGGCGAAGATCGGCATGAACGCGACGGCGATGACCAGCAGCGAGAAGAAGCTCGGCCGGCCCACCTCCTGAATGGCGCCGATGAGGACCTCCTTGTAGTCGCCCTTCCGGCCGGTCGACTCCCAGACCTCGAGCTTCTTGTGTGCGTTCTCGACGACGACGACCGCCGCGTCCACGAGCGCGCCGATCGCGACCGCTATGCCGCCGAGCGACATGATGTTCGAGCTGATGCCGAACATCTTCATGGGGATGAACGAGAGGACGACGGCCGCTGGGATCGTGACGATCGGGATGATGGAGCTCGGGATGTGCCAGAGGAAGATCAAGATCACGAGGGAGACGATCAGCATCTCGAGGACGAGCTCGTGCTTCAACGTCTTGATCGACCGTTCGATCAGCTCCGACCGGTCGTAGGTCGTGACGATCTTGACCCCGTCCGGGAGCGTGGGCGCGATGGCCTTCAAGCGTTCCTTGACGCGGCGAATGACGTTCATCGCGTTCTCGCCGTGCCGCATGATGACGACGCCCGCGGCCACTTCCCCCTGGCCATCGAGCTCCGCGATGCCTCGCCGGATCTCGGGACCGAGTTGGATCTCCGCCACGTCCCGCAGGCGGACGGGTGTTCCCTGCTCGTCGGTCTTGACGACGATCTCCTCGAGGTCGGCGACCGACCGGATGTAGCCGCGGGCCCGGACCATGTACTCGGCGCCGCTCCACTCGATGAGACGTCCTCCGACCTCACTGTTGGAGGCGCGAATCGCTTCGACGACCGCCATGAGCGGCACCCCGTACGCCGAGAGCCGGTTCGGATCGACCGTGACCTGATACTGGCGCACGAAGCCGCCAAGGCTCGCCACTTCCGCCACGCCCGGAACGGACTGGAGGTCGTAGCGAATGTTCCAGTCTTGGATCGACCGCAGATCCGCGAGCGAGTGCTTGCCGCTCTTGTCCACGAGGGCGTACTGGAAGACCCAGCCCACCCCGGTCGCATCCGGACCGAGCTCCGTCCGGGCCCCCTCGGGCAAGCGCGGCTGGATTTTCGAGAGGTACTCGAGCGTGCGGCTGCGCGCCCAGTAGAGGTCCGTACCCTCTTCGAAGATGACGTAGACGTAAGAGAAGCCGAAGTCGGAGAACCCGCGGATTGCCTTGACCTTCGGCGCCCCGAGCATCGCGGTGATGATGGGATAGGTGACCTGGTCCTCGATGATGTCGGGACTGCGGTCCCAGCGTGAGTAGACGATCACCTGCGTGTCGGAGAGGTCCGGCAAGGCGTCCAGAGCGGTGTGACTGATCGACCAGATGCCGGCGAAGATGGCTGCGCCCGTGAGGGCCAGCACGATGAATCGGTTGCGAGCCGAGAAGGCGATGATCCGTTCGATCATGGTGACGCCTCAGTGCTGGTGCGGCAGCGCCGCCGGTGTCTTGTCCGGTGCGGGCGCGATGCCGGCTAAGGCTGCCTTCAGGCGCGACTCGGAATCGACGAGGAAATTCGCCTGCGTGACGACATCCTCGCCGGCTTCGATACCGTCACGGATCTCGTAGTAAGAGTCGACCTTCGGGCCGACTTTCACTTCCCTGGGCTCGAATCGGCCGTTTCCTTTGGCGACGAAGACGATGGAGCGCGTTCCGGTGGTCAGGACCGCGCTGTCGGGAACCGTGAGGACGCGCCCGAGAGGCCGTTCGAGAAAGACCTCCGCGTACATGCCGGGCTTCAACGCTTCGTCCGAGTTCGAGAACTCGAGGCGCACCTTGACCGTGCGTGTCTTCTCGTCCACGACGGGGGCGATGAATGTGACCTTGCCCGTCCAGGTGCGTCCGGGCAGATAGCTCAGGCTCATCCGGGCGGTCTGGCCGACGCGAACGAACGGCGCTTCCGACTCGTAGACGTCCGCGAGCACCCAAACATGGTGAAGGCCCGCGATCTCGAAAAGCGTGTCGGAAGGCATGACCCGGGAGCCCTGTACGGCGTTCTTGGCCATGACGAAGCCGTCCACTGGTGAGTAGAGGGTCAGCGCCTTCAGTGGCTTGCCTGTCTGCTCGAGGCGATCGATGTCGGCTGGGCGGATGTCCCAGAGAAGAAGCCGCTGACGGGCCGCGTCATAGAGGTCCGTCGCACCGCGCGACAGGTCGCCGTTCTGGGAGCTGGTCAGCTGCCGTCTCGCGCGAAGCGCGAGCAGATATTCCTGCTGCGTCGCGAGAAGGTCCGGGCTGTAGATCGACAGCAGGGGCTGGCCTTTTCGGACGGGCTTGCCCGTGTAGTTGACGTAGAGCTCCTCCACGTAGCCTTCGAACTTGGGATGAATCTGGTGGAGGAGGGTC
>JANMPW010000026.1:0-6520 GCA_031370065.1 Acidobacteriota bacterium | reverse complement strand
GAGGGCGTAGTCCTCGTAGGTGAACTTCAGCGCGGCCGGCACGCTCATGGAACGATTCTAAGCCTCCGGAGCCTCCCCGGGCCTCTGGGGGCTTTCTTGGCGTCAGACCCCGATTACGGCTGTATGACGAGGTGGGTTCCGCCGAAGATCTCGAGCGCGGAGCCCGTGATGCCGGCGGCGTCGTCGGAGGCTAGGAAGAGGACGGCTTTGGCCACGTCGCGGGGCCAGAGCTTTTCGGCCAGAGGCTCGGCGTGGACACCCTCGCCTTCGTCCTTCCGGTTCTCGACGGTGCCAGGGCAGACGGCGTTGACGGCGATGTTGTGGGCGCGGAACTCGCGCGCGAGGGCCTGGGTCATGCCGATCAGGCCGAACTTCGCCGCGCTCTGGGCGACGACGTTGGCGTCGCCGCGCATGCCGTGGATGGACGACACGTTGACGATCCGGCCGCGCCGGCGCTCGACCATGCCGGCGAGAACCGCGCGGCAGAAGGACGCCGCGCCCGTCAGGTTCGTCGCGATGACGCGGTCCCAGTCCTCGGGCGAGAGCTTGAGGAACGGCCGCCAGAGGAAGAGGCCCGCGTTGTTCACGAGGATGTCGATGGGGCCGAGCCCGCGTTCCGTGCGCGCGACGCACTCCTCCGCGGCGCCCGGGGCGGTGATGTCGGCGGGAAGGGCGAGGCTCCTTCCGCCCGCCGCCCCGATCCGCCGCGAGGTCTCCTCGATCTCGGCTCCCGTGCGCGCGACCAGCGCGACGCGCGCGCCCTCTTCGCCAAAGCGCAGAGCGATCGAACGGCCGATGCCGCGGCCGGCGCCCGTGACGAGGACGGTGCGATTCTGGAATCTCATTCGGCATCGACCTTTCCGAGCTCCGCGAAGAGCTCGTCGGAGAACAGACGGCCGGCGTCGCGCCCGGCGAACGTCGGTCCGATCAGCAGCGAGACGTCTCCTTCCGTCTCCGCAGGCCGATCGAGGCGCACCCGTTCGACCGCGAGCGGGAAGATCCGGCGCGCGGAGTCGGCGGTCGAGACGCGCCCGCGGCCGGCGCGCGCCTGGATGGACGCCGTCATCTGCCGGTGCAGGTAGAGGATCGTCGCCACGCCGCGGCGGACGAGGTTGAAGGCCGTACGGCTTCCCGCCAGGGCGGCGACAGCGAGCTCGGTCGGTGAGTTGGCACGCAGCTCTCCGAACGTCAGGAGCGCGACGCGCGGAAATCCCTGTGGGTCCGTCGTCATGAGCGGCAGGACGAGCCGGCGCCGGCGGCGAAACCCTTCGCCCGACAGCGCCAGTTGAAGGTCCCGGGGCATGCGGCTGAATTCGGGCACTTGAGCAGAAGTGTAGTCGAGAGTCGGTAGCGGCAAGCCAGTGCCGCCAGGAGAAATATGATCGCCCCATGTGGCGCAGGGTGATCGGCGTCGTGCTCGTGCTGGTCGCGGCCTCCGTGGCGCGCGCGTCGGCGCCGGATCCCAACGTGCGCTTCGAAAGGATCGCGACGGCGGCGCTGCCGAAGCCGGCCGAGGTGCTCGTCGTGACGCCTCCTTCCTACGCCTCCTCGCCCGGGCGCCGCTACCCGGTTCTCTATTTCCTCCACGACGGGTACGGCGACGGGCGAACGCTCGCGCGCCGCGGCATCGCGGCGCAGGCGCTGGCGCGCATGAAGGACGGACGGCTCCCGGAGTTTCTGATCGTGGCGCCGGACGCGCCGGGGAGCTGGTTCTCCGACTCGCACGACGGCAAGCGCCGATACGAAGAGTTCCTGACGGGCGACCTGCCGCGCGCGATCGAGGAGCGGTATCGCGTCCTTCCCGGAAAGAGGGCGCGCGGCATCACCGGGATCTCGATGGGCGGGTACGGCGCCGTCAAGACGGCCCTGAAACACCCCGGGCTCTACGCCTCGGTGTCGTCGCTCTCGGGGGCGCTGATCCCGTTCGGCTGGGACGAGCTCGAACGCTACAGCTTCGTCGCCCGCTACACGCTGAAGAGCGTGTTCGGCAAGTCGAGGCAGGAAAATACCCTCGACGCGAACGACGCCTGGCACATCCTGTGGGGCCGGTGTTTCGAGGCGCCGCCCTTCGAGGTGGAGTTGCGCGCCGGGACAGAGGACGTCTACGGCCTCGACGGCGTCGCGGCGCAGTACGGCATGCTGTTGAACGACAGCGGCGTGCCGACGACCGTCGTCCTCGAGCCGGGCGGCCACGATTGGAGCTACTGGAAACGCGCGATGCTCGACATCCTCGCCTGGCACGGCGCGCACTTTGAATATGATCTGCGGTGACATGGAGAACGTGACCAACGGCCACCGCCTCGTCCTCTGGGACATCGACGGGACCCTCCTCTCGGCGGGCCGGGTGGCGCGCGACGCGATCCTCCTGTCGCTCAAGACATCCTACGACTGGAACTACTCGCCGGATCATGAGGACCGCGGCAAGTTCGACTTCTCCGGTAAGACCGACCCGCAGATCATCCGGGAGCTCGTCATGGATGACGTGGGGCGGGAGCGCTTCGAATCCGGCCTATCGCGCGCTCTCGATCTCTACCTTGAAGAGCTCGAGCGCCAGCTGATGCCGGGGACGGTCGTTCCGAAGCCCGGCATCACTCAGCTGCTCGAGCGCCTGGCGGCGGAGCCGCGCGTGACGCTCGGTCTCCTGACGGGCAACCTCGAGCGCGGCGCACGCCTGAAGCTCGGGCCCCCGGATTTCAACAGGTACTTTTCCTTCGGAGCCTTTGGGAGCGATTGCGCCGACCGGTACCAGCTCCCGCCCGTCGCGGTGGAGCGGGCGTTGGCGCACACCGGACGGCGTTTCACCGGAAAGTCCGTCGTGGTCGTCGGCGACTCGATCCACGACGTCGCCTGCGGCCGTTCGCTCGGCGTGCGCGCAGTGGCGGTCGCGACCGGGATCACGAGCACCCAGATGCTCGCCGCCGAGCGGCCGGACGCCCTGTTCGAAAACTTCGCGGACACGGACAGGGCGCTCGCCGCCATCCTGGGATGAAGGCGCACGCTATCCTCGCCCTGATCCTTGCCTCCGGCTGCGCCTCCGCGCCGCCCCCTTCGTCCCCGGCGACGCCGCCCGCCCCGGGCGCGGCCTCCCGCGCGCCTTACGACAGTCCGCCCGTCGCTTCGGACGCGGTGACGATCGCGCTCGACCTCGACGCGGCCCGCCAGATCCTTGCGCTGCTTTCTGCAGCGACCTTCAATCCGGACGGGGCCAGGGCGCTCGAGAGCCTCCCCGCCGTGAAGGCCGCGATCCGGGACTCGAAGCGGCCGCCCGACGCCTTCGAGCACGACCTTGCCGCGGCCTTCGACGAAAAGACGCGCGTCACGGGCTTCGACTTCCGGAAGATCCGCGAAGACCGGGCCCACTGGTCGGAGCTGCTCGCGATGATCTCCGGTCGCGAGGCGGAGCTGACGAAGCTCACGTCCGACCGCGCGCGCGCCCTGCTCCCGGCGGATCGTCCCGTGTCCGTGACCATGGCGATTTCCCTCACGTTCGGCCTCCCGGGGCGCGCCGACCACATCGCGGTGCCAGACGCGGACGGCTCAGGGTGGTCGGTCGTCGTAGACCTTTCGCGCGCCCTGTCGGACGTCCAGTCCTCGCCGCCGGCCGAGCAGATCAAGCACCTCTCGCGCCTGATGGCGGCGGAGGCCTACCAGCGAGCCTGGGCAGCGTACCGCGCGGGCAGCCCCGCGTGGCAGAGACGGGACGCCGCGCTCGGACAACTGGAGCTGCTGCTTCGGCGCGTGGCCGAGGCGGGGCCGGTCGCGATCTACAGCGTCGACGAGAACTTCTTTCCCCTCGCGGTTTGGCTTCGGCAGCCGATGAGGGACAACCTCGACGAGCTCAACCGCGTGGCGGACCGCCTGGTTTCGGCGGAGGGTGACCTCGACGCGCGCATGGGCGTCGCCGCGGAGATCCAGAAGCCGAATTTCACGGCGCGCGTGGCGGGGCCGGCCGGCGCGTTTCTCGCGGACGGGATCATCCAGGTCCTCGGGCTCGACGCCTACCGGTCGGCGCTGGCCGGCGGGCCGCGCGCGTTTTTCGCGGCCTACGGGCGCGCGTCGGAGCGCAAGGGGAGCGGCCTGTTCCCTCTCGGCAAAGCGATACGCGAGCAGCTGGTGGCGGCGCTGCAGCCGCGGCCCTGAAGGAGGAGTTCTGGATTCGTTTCTTGCACTCGAGAAGATGCTGTTGCTCCTGTGCGCGGACCTCGCGATCATCATCGGCTCCGCGCGCGTGTTCGGCTGGCTTTTCGGCAAGGTCGGCCAGCCGCCCGTCGTGGGCGAGATCCTCGCCGGCGTGATCCTCGGGCCCTCGCTGCTCGGCCGCCTCTATCCCGCGGCGATCCAGACGATGCTGGCGCCGAAGCCGGCGGCCGTTCTCTCCGCGATCGCCCAGATCGGCCTGGTGCTGCTGATGCTCTTGATCGGGCTCGAGTTCCCGTTCGACCGCCTGCGCCACGCCGCGCGGGCTTCCGCCTTCGTGGCGGTCGCGGGAATCGCCGTTCCGTTTGCAGCAAGCTACGCGCTGGCCGGATACCTTTTCCGGATCTCCACGGCGGCGGCGCCGGAGCTCGCGTTCCGGCTGTTCTTCGCGACGGCCGTCTCGATCACCGCGATCCCCGTCATGGGGCGGATCCTCATACACACGCGTCTGACGCGCACGCGGATGGGGCTGACCTCGATCACCGCGGCCGCGATCGACGACGTGCTCGGCTGGACGCTGCTCGGAGCCGTGGTGTCCATGGTCACGCACGGGAGGGCGGATCTGTCCTCGCTGGCCCTCTCGTTCGCCGGCGTGGCCGTGCTCTCCGTCGCCTTCTGGGCCCTCGGGCGCTTCGGCCTCGCGCGGCTCTCCATCCGGCGCGCGGAGACAGGCGGTGTCGGCCCGGGAACGCTCGCGGGCGTGCTCGTCGTCGTGTTCGCTTCGGCGATGGCCACGAACGCGCTCGGCGTGTTCTCGATCTTCGGCGGATTCCTCTGCGGCATCGCGGGGTCTTTCAACCGCGACCTCGCGGAGGGGATCCGGACATCCATCGGGGACCTCGTCGCGGTCCTGTTTCTGCCGATCTTCTTCGTCTTCTCGGGGCTGCGCACGGACATCGGCTCGCTCGGCTCCGATCCGCGCCTCTGGGCAGCCCTCGGCCTGGTGATCCTCGTCGCCTGCGCATCGAAGTTCGGGGCGACGGCAATCGCGGCGCGCGCGAGCGGCCTGCCGTGGAAGGAAGCGCTGTCGATCGGCCTGCTCATGAACACCCGGGCGCTGATGGCGCTCGTCGTGATCAACATCGGCGCCGACATGGGTGTGATCTCGCCGACGGTGTTCTTCTGGCTCGTGACGATGGCGCTCTTCACGACGGTCATCACGACGCCGATCCTGACGCGGCTCTATCCGTCGCCCGGGGCCGCCGGGGACTGGGGCGAGGCCGAGGCGCGCTCGGCCCGCTCGCGGTAGAGTTCCGCAAACCCGTTTTCAACAGGAGGATCGATGCGCATGCGCTTGCGGTTGCCCCGAGGAATTCTGCCGCGCGTTGCCGCGGCCGCGCTGCTGGCCGGCGGAGCATTGGCAGCGGTTGCCGAGTCCCCCGCGCCGATCTCGATCGCCGTCGACGCGAGTGACGCGCCGAGGAGGATTTTCCACGTCCGAGAGACCATCCCGGCGGCGCCGGGGACACTGACGCTCGTCTACCCGAAGTGGATTCCGGGCGAGCACAGCGCGGCGGGCCCCGTGACCGACTTCGTCGGCCTGAAGATCTCGGCGGCAGGCCGCCCGCTCCCGTGGAAGCGCGTCACCTCGGAGATGTGGAGCGTGACGTGCGACGTGCCGGCCGGAGGCGGACCGGTCGAGGTCGCCTTCGACTACGTCCCGCCGCTGCACGCCTGGACGACGGCCACGGCACAGATCCTCGTCGTCAACTGGTGGTCCGTGCTCGTCTATGCCCGGGGACCGAACGACAACGCGACGATGTTCGCGCCGTCGCTGAAGCTGCCTGCCGGATGGAAGTACGGAACCGCTTTGCCGGTCGTGCGCGAGGCCGCCGACACGATCACGTTCGCACCGTCGTCACTCGTCATGCTCATCGACTCGCCGATCCTCGCGGGCACACATTTCAAGACGATCGACCTGACCCCCGGCCAGAAGCCGGCGCACTACCTGCACCTGGCCGCGGACAGCGCGGCCGCGCTCGCAATCTCGCAGGAGGACATCGGGCATCACCAGCGCCTGGTCGCGGAGGCGCTCGCGCTCTTTGGATTGTATGTCGCACCCGAGTTGTACAGGAAGTGGGTGCCTGGCTTGAACTGCACCGGATGCATCAGGAATCGATGCGCCCACGTCGCGTCCCTCATGCTGGAATCGGCGGGCGTGATGATCGAGGGCTCGGTGACATGGCCGGTATTCATGCGGATGAGGTCACGCACGCGCATCGCGCGGAGATTCGCCGACGGCTGCGTGGGCGCCTCGTCGGGAAAGTACTTCAGCACGGCGTCGTCGAGACTCATCTTTCCCTCGGCAATCGCAAGGCCGACG
>JANMPW010000016.1:0-3576 GCA_031370065.1 Acidobacteriota bacterium | reverse complement strand
TCTTCCGCGTGACGCTTTCGCTGGGCGCCGTCGTCGGGTTCGTCACGCTCTTCGGCATCACCGCAAGGAACGCGATCATGCTCCTTTCGCACTACCGCCACCTCGAGGAACAGGAGGGGTTGAGCTTCGGGCCGCAGCTCGTCGTCCAGGGCTCTCTAGACCGACTTTCTCCGATCCTGATGACGGCCCTCGTCACGGGCCTCGCGCTGCTTCCGCTCGTCCTCGGCGGTAACCGCGCCGGCCAGGAGATCGAGTACCCAATGGCCGTCATCATCGCGGGAGGTCTCTTCTCCTCAACGGCGCTAAACCTCTTGCTCCTGCCCGCCTTTTACCTGCGCTGGGGAAAGGTCCGTTCCGCGCCTGACTCGCCTCCGCCCTGAGTGGGCAGCCGTTGCTCGACCCGGTTGCACCCCGTGGGCTGGTCCGATATCATTCAAACATGCGCTTGAATAAAAAGGCGGGTCGCGCGTTGCCGGTCGCCAACTCCGCCGATCTGTGCAACGTTCCCTGCTTCAAGGGCGATCTCGTCGCGCGCCTGCGATCGCGGTTACCGAACGCCGAGGATCTCGAGGAAGCTCGGGCGACGTTTGCCGCGGTGGCGGACGCCACGCGACTCAAGATTCTTCACGCACTCAAAGACGATGAGGAGCTCTGCGTCTGTGACGTTGCCCACGTTCTGGGGATGAGTGTCTCGGCAGCCTCCCACCACCTGCGCAAGCTCCGGGACTTGAAGATCTTGAAGTACCGCAACGACGGGAAGATGGCCTACTACTCGATGCGGGATCGTTTCATCCCGAAGCTCGTGGCCCAGGCGCTCTCTCGCGCGAAACGTTGACGCGACACTTTTTTTGCGGGGGTGTTCAAACATGAGCGCGAATATCGAAACCGTGCGGGCGCACCGCATCATTCGTGACCAGCTCGCCGAGGCTGTCAGAGCACGGAAGTGTCACGGGTGCGGCTGCCTCCACAAGACCGTTGAGGCGCTTTCGCAGACCGAGATCGGCCGGACCGGCCTCGCGTCAACACTCGCCGAAGCCCGGGCCGTCTTCGTTCCCAAGGAGTACGACTGCCTCGGCTGCTCGGTGTGCTACCCCGCCATCGCAGCAAACGCCTTTGCGGAAGTCTTCCCCGCCGAGGGGGAGCGCATGGATCTCTGCCCTACCGACCCACCAGGCGAGCGTCGCGGCTGGCCGCCACTCCCGGGCGACTACCACGTGCTTCGGTACCGCGCGCCGATAGCGGTCTGCACTCTGAACAGTGCCGAACTGGCGTCAAGACTCTCGAAGCGCGCGCCGGAAGGCCTCGCGATCGTCGGCACGCTCTCGACCGAGAACCTCGGCATCGAACGAGTCATCCGAAACACCCTGGCCAACCCGAGCATCCGGTTTCTCCTGCTCTGCGGAGAGGACACGCTGCAAGTAATCGGACATCTCCCCGGTCAGACGCTTTTGAGTCTATTTCGAGAAGGCATCGACGAGCACGGGCGAATACGGGGCGCACGGGGCAGACGGCCGGTTTTGAAGAACGTCAGCCGAACGCAGATAGACGCGTTTCTTCGCCAGGTCGAAATAGTAGATGCCATCGGAGAGGAAAGCGACAAGCCCATCCTCGACCGCGTGGCGGCTTGCCTCCGACGAGATCCCGGAACATTCCAAGAATCGGCAGCCGAGAGCGCCGTCCCGGAGATCGAGGCGGTAGAGCCGCAACGGCTGATCTCCGATCCCGCCGGTTTCCTCATCGTCTACCCCGACTCTCCGCGACGACGACTCGTCGTCGAGCACTACACGAACGACGGCGTGCTGGGCTGCGTGATCGAGGGCACGACACCCTCCGCGGTGGCCGCCGCGATCATCGATCGGAAGCTCATCACGAGGCTTGATCACGCTACCTACCTTGGCCGTGAGCTCGAAAGGGCTGGGCACAGCCTGCTCACCGGTGCGCCCTACATCCAGGACCGGGCACCCGGGGAACTACAGCCTCCAGCGGGAACCGACTCGTGCGGCTGTGAGGGTGCGTGTCAGCCATGAAGACGCGATGGATTCCCATTCTCGCGGTGGCGCTCGTCGCGATCACCATCGTCGCCTACAAGCAACTCCGGCAAGCGCCACGGGAGAAAGGTGGCGCCGATGGGATCGGCGCAAGCGCAGCCAGTTCCTCGGTCCTGCTTTTCGCAGATCCGCGAGAAGCGAACGGGGATGACCCCTGCGCTGAGATCTTTCGCCTCGTGCGGCAAGCCGGAGCGCGAGGCATTCGAGTTCGCGAGGTCGCACCCAGCGATGCAACCGAGGCGACCAGGAAGTATCGAGTCACGGTTGCGCCGACCGTCCTCATAGTCGATTCAAGTGGCCACATCGTTAGCCGCTACGAGGGCGAGTCATCTGACACGATCCAGGCAGTCCGAGCAAGTCTCGAGAACTTGACCAAATCGCGATGAACGAAATGGCGGATCTGCTGCGGGGCGCTTTGGCCGGCGGGAGTCTGTTCGCGCTTCCGCTTGTTCTCGCCGGAGGTGTTGTGACGGGCTTGAATCCCTGCTGCCTGTCACTTTACCCAGCGGCCGCGGCCACCTGTTGCGCCACACGCGACGAGCGCCTCTCTCGCACCTTCGCAACTGCGGTAGCGTTTGCCGTGGGAATCGCTCTCGCCACAACTGCTCTTGGCGTGCTCGCGGCCTTCGCCGGCAGAACCTTGACGAGCCTAGGCGGATGGTCGCGCTACTTAATCGCCGGGGTGCCACTGGTAATGGGAGCGCAGCTCTTGGGATGGATCCGGCTGCCGATTGGAGTGTCCGAACGAAAGATCTTGCGCCGAGGGGTCGTTCCTTCTTTCCTCACCGGACTTCTCCTCTCGCTTGTTCTGATACCGTGTGGAACCCCGCTGCTCGCAGCCGTCCTCTCCTACGCCGCCTATCGAGGAAGCGTCCCATACGGCGGGATGCTGCTCTTCCTTTACGGCATCGGCACGGGTGTCCCAATACTTCTCGTGGCGACGACGGCGGGTGGTTTCGCTGCGCGGTTCGACGGAACTGCTTGGCAACGGTGGATCGAGTCGACAGCCGGGATGCTCTTGCTCGCCTTGGGCCTCTACATTCTCTGGGTCAGCTAGAAACCAACTCAGGCCAGCAGGCGTACCCATACTTTGGTCCCTTGCCCTTCTGGCGCCATTTCGCGAGGGTCCCCGTCTTGATACCCAGGGTTCGAGCTACTTCGCGTGCCTGGACGAATCTCTGTTCGAGCATCCTTCTCCCCCGCGTGAAACGGTAGGCGGCGGGAGGGGGAAGACGTCCGAACACCTCGAAGCTGATGCGATGGAACCGGGATTCTCGGGGCCTTTTGAACTCTTTTTTGAACTGCCTCGAGCAAAGACACCGCGTCAGGAAAAAGCGATTCGGGCCTAAGTGGTTCTCAGCGCTGGGGCTAGGTTGGAGCGGGCAACCGGGATCGAACCGGCGACATCCAGCTTGGGAAACGCGTCTTAGCATTCGACTCCCCCACCCTCAAATCATCAGAGCAGGGCGGTAAACACGGCGTTCTGTCGCGCTTTTCCGCTCAATGCGAGGTACGCGCCTAAGTGCGC
>JANMPW010000746.1:0-1572 GCA_031370065.1 Acidobacteriota bacterium | reverse complement strand
CCTGGCCTACCTGGGCGAACACGTGCTCGGCCTCCCGCGGTCGTACTGATCCGAGCGGCTTCGCCCCTCGGACTCCCCGACGGGCTCTCTCGCGCGCCGCTTCCCGCCTTCGCTCTTCGAGCTACGGCGAGGAGGCTGCCGGCGCGCTCCGGTCGCGTGGCTCACTCGCTGCGGCTCGTTCGCGGATGCGTCAGGCGCGGCAACCCATGTGCCTTTCGGCAGTAGGCTTAGGCTATAGGTTAGGCTGTTGCTATCGAAACGCGCAGGGGAGAACCGCATGAAACGCCTGGCCTACACTATTGTTCTCGTGATTCTGGCCGGCGGCGCGTGGAGCGCCTTCGACAACTTCCGGATCAAGCATCCCGTCTCCGGCCGTGAGATCACCGTACCAGGGTCGAGCGGTCCCAACGCAATGCTGGTGAGCGGCTGGAAAACGACGCCTGCCGGCCGCCAGCTGTCCTCCGGCGACATGATCCTCAGCGGACAGGTCAGTCCCGACGGCACGCTGTTCGCCTTCACGAACACCGGCTACACCCGTCACGGTCTGCACATCGTCGATCTCGCGACAGAGAAAGAGATCGCCATCTTCCCGATGGAGCAATCCTGGAGCGGCCTGGCCTTCTCACCAGATGGGAAGCGGGTGTTCGTGTCGAGCGGCGCCGGCTATCCGCAGAGCGACATCCAGTACTTCGATCGCTGGGACCAGGAGGGCTGGAAGGAAGCGCGCACCGGCTTCAATCTTCGCGGCGCGGTGAAGCAGCAGACTGCCGTCTCCGCCCTGACCGTCTCGCCCGATGGCAAGCTGCTGTACGCTCTCAATAATTCCGACGATCATCTGTACATCCTCGAGACCTACGGCGGCCGTGCCGTCGCCCGGCTGAAGGTCGGTGACCATCCACTGTCGGCCCGGCTCTCGAGAGATGGCAGGACGTTGTATGTCGCCAACCTGGGCGACGCCACAGTCGCGATCGTCGACGTCAGCGAACCGGGCCGCCCGAGCGTGACCGGCACGCTCGCGACCGATCCCCATCCGAACGATCTCGCTCTCACCGCCGACGGCCGCCTCTTTGTCTCCTGCGGCCACACGAACAACGTCATCTCGTTCGATCTCGCGACCCTCCAGCGCCTCGAAGTGATCAGCACGGCGCTCGGTCCAAAGGCGCCCGCCGGCAGCACGCCCAACTCCCTCGCGTTGTCGCCCGATCAGAAGCGGCTCTACGTGGCCAATGCCGACAACAATTCGGTGTCGGTCATCGACGTCGAGGAACGCGGCAAGAGCAAGCCGCTCGGATTCCTGCCGACCGGCTGGTATCCCACGTTCGTGACGACCTCGGCCGACGGCAAGCGCATCATGGTCGCCAGCGGCAAGGGCAACGGCACCGGGCCCAATCGCGTCAAGCGGCCAATCGATCAGGTCGCGGCCACGCCCAGCTTCCAGCACCACGGCAACCAGATGAACGGTCTCGTCTCGTTCATCGACACGCCTGACCCGAAACGGCTCGCCGAGCTGACCAGGCAGGTGTACGACAATGCGCTCTATCGCGATGCATTCCTTGAATCGTCCGGAGCCGG
>JANMPW010000740.1:0-4602 GCA_031370065.1 Acidobacteriota bacterium | reverse complement strand
CCTTCCGGAGTACGCCGGCGTGGACGCCGCCACGCCCAACGAGGAAGAGCTCGAGGAGTACGCGGGCGAGCCGCTCGACGACTCGGAGCCGAAGCTCGAGAAGGCGGGGGCGGCGCTGCGCGCGCGGATGCGCTGCGAGTGCCTCCTCGTCACGCGCGGCTCGCGCGGAATGGCGCTCTTTTCCGGCAGCGGGCCGGCCGAGCGGATCCCCGTGCATGGCACTGACCAGGTCGCCGACGTCACGGGCGCGGGCGACACCGTGCTGGCCGCCTTCTCCCTCGCCCTCTCTGCTGGAGCCTCGCCGCTCGAGGCGGCCCTCCTGGCGAATTTCGCCGGCAGCGTCGTCGTGACCAAGATGGGCACCGCCGTGGTGACGCCCGGGGAGCTGCGCGCGGCCGTGGAGGCGGACCGGGCGCTGCTCTCGTGAACGGGACCGGGTGACCGCTTCGAAAATCCTGGGGCGCGAGGCACTGCTCGCGGCGGCGGAGCGCGCGCGTGCCGCAGGCAAACGCATCGTGTTCGCCAACGGCACGTTCGACCTGCTCCACGTCGGTCACGTGCGCTACCTCGAGGGCGCGCGGCGCGAGGGCGACTGGCTGGCGGTGGGCGTCAACTCCGACCGGTCCGTCGAGCGCGCGAAGGGCCCGTCGCGACCGATCCTTCCCGAGGCCGAGCGCGCCGAGATCGTCGCGGCGCTGGGCACGGTCGACGCCGTCTCCGTCTTCGACGAAGACTCCCCTGCCGCCCTGATCGCCGCGATCCGGCCGCATGTCCACGCCAAGGGCACCGACTACACGGCGGATACCGTGCCCGAGCGCGACGTCGTCGCCGCCTGTGGCGGCCGCACTGTGATCGTCGGGGACGCGAAGGACCACGCGACGACGGATGTGATCGCGAAGATCAAGCGGTCGTGAGACTCCTGATCGTCCGTCTCTCGGCCATGGGCGACGTGATCCAAACGCTGCCGCTCGCGGAGAATGCGACAGCGGCCGGCGCGACGGTCGGGTGGGTCGTGGAGCGCGCGTTCGCGGGCCTGCTCGAGGGAAATCCGCACTGCGCGCGCCTCTTCGTCGCGGACACGAGGGCCTGGCGGAAAGCGCCTTTCTCGCCCCGCACTCTGCGCGCCGTCGCGCAGCTGCGCAGGCAGCTGCGTGCATTTGCGCCCGACCACACGATCGACGTCCAGGGACTTTGGAAATCGGCGGTGGTCGCGCGCATGGCCGGCGCCCCGGTCGTGGGGTTCGCGCCGCGAAAGCGCCGGGAAGGGTTCTCGGCGCGGCTCTGCGCGATTCAGGTCATGCCGGCGCCCGACGCGCGCCACATCGTCGACCGCAATCTCGCACTGCTTTCCGCCGCCGGCATCCCGGCGGCCGTGCGCACGCCGGACGCTGCGTACCTGCTCGCGCGGCCAAGCGCCGCGGCAGACGCGTTCCTCGCGACGCTGCGGCGGCCCTTCGCCGTATTTCATCCGGGCGCCGGACGCGAGGAGAAAATCTGGGGCGAGGAGCGCCTCGCCCGCCTCGCGGAGGCCCTGTGGCAACGGCGCGGCATTCACCCCGTGATCTCCTGGGGGCCCGGAGACGAGCTCCGCGCAGAACGACTCGCGGCCCTGCTGCCCCGCGCCTCGCGGCCCTCGCTCCTCGATTACCCGGGGCTCGCGCGCCTTTGCGCCGCCTCGCGCCTCTTCGTCGGCGGCGACACGGGCCCGCTCCATCTCGCAGACGCGCTCGGCACGCCGACGCTGGCGCTCTTCGGCCCGACCGATCCCGAGCGCAACGGGCCGTATCGGGATCGGAGCGGTATCGTGGCAGATATGCGCGGCGTCGCAGATGAAGAAGTGCTGAGGCGGGCGCTCGCATCCCTGCCCCTTTGACACCCAGCCCCTAAACCCCTACCATCCTTCACTTACATGGCCGTAAAGCTCGGAGACCTTCTCCTCAAGCAGAAGCTCATCACGCAGGAGCAGCTGGAAACAGCGTTGAAGCTCCAGCGCGAAGAGGGTGGAAAGATCGGCGAGGCCCTGGTGCGGGTCGGGGCGGTTTCCGAGAGCGACATCACCGAGACCCTCTCCCAGCAGTTCGGCGTCCCCTCGATCGACCTCGCCCACTTCGAGATCGACCCGGCCATCATCAAGGTCGTGCCGGGCGAGGTCGCGCGCAAGTACGGTGTCCTCCCGGTGAACAAGACCGGGGCGACGCTGACGATCGCGATGGGCGATCCGACCAATGTGTTCGCCATGGACGACATCAAGTTCATGACCGGCTACAACGTCGAGCCGGTCGTGGCTTCCGAGATCGCGCTGCGCAAGGCGATCGACAAGCACTACGGCACGCCGCGCTCGGTGGTGCTCAAGGAGCGCGTGAAGTCCGGGGGCGCGCCCACGCTCGGCAGCGAGACGAGCCTCGACGACGTCATGGGGTCCTCCGCCCTGACCATGGACGACATGGCCAGCGTCGGCCTCGGCGAGCTCAACATGGACGAGATCACCGGGATGGACACCGGCGCCGACGTCGACGTCGTCCGGGGCGAAGAAGGCCAGGAGATCGACCTTTCGGACCTCGCGAAGTCGAGCGAATCCGCGCCGATCATCAAGGTCTCGAACCTGATCCTCATCGAGGCCCTGAAGGCGGGCGCGTCGGACATCCACGTGGAGCCCTACGAGAAGGAATTCCGCGTCCGCTTCCGCGTGGACGGCATCCTGCACAACATCATGGCGCTGCCGATGCGGACCCGCGACCCGCTGATCTCGCGCCTGAAGATCATGGCAAAGCTCGACATTTCGGAAAAGCGGCTGCCGCAGGACGGCCGGATCAAGATCCGGCTGCGCGTCGAGGAGCGCTCGCGCGACCTCGACCTGCGCGTCTCGAGCGTCCCGACGCACTTCGGCGAGAAGGTCGTCATGCGGCTGCTCGACAAGTCGAAGCTGCAGCTCGACATGACGCAGCTCGGCTTCGACCAGGAGGCCCTGCGGCGCTTCAAGGACGCGATCGACCGGCCCTACGGGATCGTCCTGGTCACCGGGCCGACGGGCTCGGGCAAGACGAACACGCTCTACTCGGCGGTCGCAACCCTGAACGACCCCACCGTCAACATCATGACGGCCGAGGACCCGATCGAGTTCAGCCTTGCCGGAATCAACCAGGTCCAGATGAAGGAGCAGATCGGCCTGACATTCGCTTCGGCGCTGCGCTCCTTCCTGCGGCAGGACCCCGACATCATCCTCGTCGGCGAGGTCCGCGACTTCGAGACGGCGGAGATCGCGGTCAAGGCCGCGCTGACCGGCCACCTCGTGCTGTCGACGCTCCACACCAACGACGCGCCCTCCACAATCAACCGGCTGATGAACATGGGCATCGAGCCCTTCCTCGTCGCGACCTCGGTCAACTGCATCTGCGCGCAGCGGCTCGTACGCCGCATCTGCACGCAGTGCAGCGAGGAAGTCGAGACGCCGCCACAGATGCTGATGCAGGTGGGGTTCGCGCCCGACGAGGCGAGGTCCCTGCGGATCAAGCGGGGGCGCGGCTGCGAGCGCTGCAACAGCACGGGGTACAAGGGCCGCGTGGGCCTCTTCGAGGTGCTCTCCTTCACCGACGAGATCCGCGACATGATCCTCTCCGGCGCCTCCTCGATCGAGTTGAAGCGCAAGGCCATGGAGGAGGGCATGGTCAGCCTCCGGATGTCCGGCCTCCAGAAGATCAAGGAGGGCGCGACGACCCTCGAGGAAGTGCTCCGGGAGACTGTCCTTTAGGCCATCAAAGACCTGCTCCACGTTCCAAGTTTCGGGTTCCAGGACCTGTCCGAAACCCTTCTCCCGTCGGAACTTGGAACCTGAAACCCGGAATCCTTCGTCCTTTATTTCCCCCGCCGAACGGCGTAAACTACTGCGACACAACAATCGGGAGAAGACTGTATGGCGAGTGAGACCACGCTCCACGGCCTGCTGAAGCAAATGGTCGAAATGGGGGGCTCCGACCTCCATTTGACGACCCAGTCTCCGCCGATGGTGCGCCTGGACGGCAAGCTCATCCCCCTTCCCTATCCGCCCCTGACGGTGCCGGAAACCAAGCAGCTCGCGTATTCGGTCCTGACCGACGCCCAGAAGCACCGCTTCGAGGAGAGCTTCGAGCTCGACCTGTCCTTCGGCGTCAAGGGCATGGCCCGCTTCCGGGCGAACAACTTCATGCAGCGCGGCGCGGTCGCCGGCGTCTACCGGCAGATCCCCTCCGAGATCCTGGGCTTCAAGGAGCTCGGGCTGCCGCCGGTCGTCGAGCTTCTCTGCGACAAGCCGCGCGGCCTCATCCTCGTCTGCGGCCCAACCGGATCGGGCAAGACGACGACCCAGGCGGCCATGCTGGACAAGATCAACCGCGAGAAGCAGCTCCACATCGTCACGATCGAAGACCCGATCGAGTTCCTGCACCAGCACAAGAAGTGCCTGGTCAACCAGCGCGAGCTGCACGCCGACACGAATTCGTTTTCGAACGCCCTGCGCGCGGTGCTCCGCGAAGACCCCGACGTGGTCCTGATCGGCGAAATGCGCGACCTGGAGACGAACGAGGCCGCGCTGCGCATCGCCGAGACCGGCCACCTCACCATGGCGAC
>JANMPW010000736.1:0-2458 GCA_031370065.1 Acidobacteriota bacterium | reverse complement strand
TCGCGATCCCGGCGCGCACGCCCTCGGCGTATGCGGGCAGGTAAGCCGGGCCGAGCGGGCAGACCTCGCCGTGGCCGACGAGACCGGTGTCGGTTTCGACGCGCACGAGCGTGCTGTCGAAGACCGCGACGGACTTGCCGCCGGACCACTGGTAGCTGCCCTCGCGCAGCGGCAACTCGGTGCGATAGGCGGCGATGCGGAGAATTTTCATGACGGCAACTCTAATGGATCGGGACGCGAATGTTCCGGGGAGCCTGTTTCACCAGCCTGCTAGGATTACGCGAACGTGCCCGACGCCAAGACGGTCCTCTTTCTTGCCCTCGGCCTGGTCGCCGTCGTGTTCCTCGTCGCGTGGGTGCGCTCGGCACGGCGCGGCCCCGACGATCCGAAACCCGGCCCGCTCGCGCTGGCGATCGGGTTCGTGACGAATTTCTTCGACACGCTCGGCATCGGCTCCTTCGCCCCGACGACCTCGATCTTCAAACTGAAGGGCCTCCTGCCGGACGAGCGGATCCCGGGCACGCTCAACGTCGGGCACGCGATTCCGACCATCGTGCAGGCGTTCATCTTCATCGCGATCGTCGAGGTCGAGATGACCACCCTGATCAGCATGATCGCAGCCTCGGTCGCCGGGGCCTGGCTCGGCGCGGGGCTCGTCGCGAAATGGCCGCGCCGCCGCGTCCAGGCCGGAATGGGCATCGCCCTGCTCGCCGCGGCCTCGTTCTTCGCGATGACGAACCTCAAGGTGTTTCCTTCCGGGGGCGATGCCCTCGGCCTCCGATCGCCGCTCTTGTGGGCCGGCCTCGTCGGCAACTTCATGCTCGGAGCGCTGATGACGCTCGGCATCGGGCTCTACGCGCCCTGCATGATCCTCGTGGCGCTGCTCGGGATGAACCCGCGGGCGGCCTTTCCGATCATGATGGGCTCCTGCGCGTTCCTCATGCCGATCGGAGGACTGCGATTCATCGCGAAGGGCAGCTACAGCATTCCGGCCGCCGTGGGCCTGACCATCGGAGGTTTCCCGGCCGTCCTGCTCGCGGCCTTCGTCATCAAGTCGCTTCCGCTGGACGCACTGCGCTGGCTGGTTTTCGCCGTCGTGCTCTACACGGCCCTCGCGATGCTGCGCTCGGCAATGGCCCCGAAGCCCTCCGCCGCGCCCTGATCGGGCCTGCTCGACTGCGCTTTTTTTCGTCGGCAATCGGCCCTCGCCGTCATATTCTTCGCGCCAGGAAGGGATGTCTCCGTCCGACTGCCCGGAAGCCTTCTTGGCGGGACGAGCCCTCACGCTTCCGGGAGGAATCTCGATGCGCTCTCGCCTTGCCCGGGTCGTCACCTTTGCGACCGCTGCCCTGCTCATCGTCTCGACCGCCTGCCAGAAAGGCGCTGCTCCCGCCGATTCGAAGGTCACGCCGACGGCCGCCCCTGCGACGGCGGCCTCCTCGGCGGCGAGCGCCGCGGCCGCGATGGAGCTCTTCAAGGTGATGAAGCTGCCGACCAACGTCCAGGACACGGCGGCGGCGATGATCGACTCCGAAGTCAGCCGCAATCCCGGCCTCAATCCGTTTCGCGAAACCATGCTGCAGTGGCTCAAGAAGTACATGACGTGGGATGCCATGGTCCCCCAGCTCACGAAGCTGTACACGGAGACTTTCACGGACGCCGAGCTCAAACAGATGGCAACGTTCTACGGCTCGCCGGCCGGACAGAAATCCCTGGAGAAGCTGCCCGAGCTCATGCAGAGGACCGCGATGATCGGGGCCGGGCTCGCGCAACCGCACTCCGACGAATTGAAGGCGGCGATGGCCGCGCGCAGCGAAGAGTTCAAGAAGGAACAGGCGGTCGCAGGCGCCGGAGCACCGGGTAGCCCGGGTGGACCCGGCGGACCCGGTGCGCCGGCCAAACCGCGCGCCGCCAGGCCGAACCCGACTCCGCCGAAGCCGTAGGGCCTTTTGTCATCCTGAGCGCAGCGAAGGATCCCTTTAGAGTGACAGTACGGCTTCTAAAGGCGTTCGGTTCGTAGGGGCGGGGCTTGCCCCGCTCGCCTCTGCCACACCGTGACTATGGCGGGCGGCCCAAGGGCCGCCCCTGCGACACCCGACGCTGCTCGTTGTCACTTCCCCGCCCGGTGGTGCTCGGCGAGTGACTTGAGGAAGCTTGCGGGGAGCGTTCCGCTGATCGAGACGCCCTCGCCGTCGTTCTCGATGCGGAAGCGGCGCAGCACGGAGACGAGCTCCGGGGACTTCTCCTGGACCGCGAGCCGCCACATGGCGAGAACGCCGCGCAGCGAATCCTCGAGAAGGCCGCGGTTCTCCGCGTCGCTCGAGAGCCCCGTGGCCGACACGTCGATCGCGTCGCCGTGCACGGACGCCTGCAGTGCCAGCAGTGAGACGGATTTCATCGCTCCCACGATCGCGCGCGAAGGCCCTTTTTCGCCGTCGGCCCCGGCGTCCCCATGGCC
>JANMPW010000703.1:0-4807 GCA_031370065.1 Acidobacteriota bacterium | reverse complement strand
CCTTCCGGCGGCTCCTGTGGCTCGCGAAGGCGTCGCCCCTGCCGGAGCTCGCCGGGGCGCCCGCGGTATCCCTCGCCGACACATTTCGGAAGGAACGCGTGAAGTTCGCCAGGATGCACACGGCGCCGCTCTCGCACGACTTCGCCCTGCAGCGCCTGAACGCGCCCGCGTCGCCGCTCGTGTGGGCGGAGATGGAAGGCGGAAAGGAAGACCTCGTTTACGAGCTCGACCGCGTGGATCATCCCTCCGAGTCCCTCATCCTGCTGCACCCGAGCGAGTCGCGCGATCCGGAGCTGCGCAAGTTTCTCTGGCCCGTCGCGCTTTCGTTCCAGCCGATCGGCCGGGACGCGCGCGACCCGGCGCCCCCTCGGTTCCTGTTGACCGCCGTGGACCTCGATCTCGCCGCGACGGCCGGCAACGACGTCAGCCTGAAGGTCGCAGAGACCATCGTGCCGGTCGGATTCGCCCTGGCCGCGCTGCGCTTCGACCTGAACAACATCTGGTACGCGCAGTCGGGAGCGAACCTGGGCACGCGCTCCGAGCTTGTCCGCAAGGTCACCGACGACGCGGGCCGAGCGCTCGCTTTCGACCACCGCAACGACGAGATCATCGTCCAGCTCGCCGAACCGGCCGTCGCGGACCGCCCGGTGCGTCTCCACTTCGAGATCGACGGCGACTTCCTGGTCCGCCCGGGCGGCGACAACTACTGGGAACTGGGCGTGTCGTCGTGGTTCCCTCAGCCCTACCTTGGCGAGCAGGCCTACACCTTCCACGCGGTGGTCCGCGTGCCGAAGCCCTTCGTCCCCTTTGCGTCCGGAACGACGGCGCGCCGCGAGGTGGAGGGCAGGGACAACGTTCTCGAGACGAGGATCGATCGGCCCGTGCAGTACGCCGTCGTGCTCGCCGGCAAGTACGAGATGCAGGAGGAAGTCCGCGACGGCGTCGCGATCCGCGTCGCGACGTACGCTCTCGAGAACGGAAACGCGATGAGGCAGCTCACGAACGTCGCGGCCGAGGTCATTACGTTCTACAAGAGCTTCCTCGGGCCCTTTCCGTTCGACGAGTTCGACATCATCGAGATCAACGACTTCGGCTTTGGCCAGGCCCCGCCCGGGGTCATGTTTATCACGAAGGAGGCGTTCGATCCGCTCATCGGCGAGATGAACCAGCTCTCCGCGCGCGGCATCGCGCGGACGTTCGCGCACGAGATCGCGCACCAGTACTGGGGCGTCGCGGTGCGGATCCCGGGGTACTCGGAGCAGTGGCTGTCCGAGTCGTTCGCCGAGTATTGCGCGGCGCTCTTCTTGAAATTGCGCCGGAGCGAGCCCGTATACAAATCCCTGGTGGGCCAATGGAAGCGGACGGCAGGATTCGCCGACGACGCCGCGCCGATTCCCATGGCGAGCCGCGTCTACGTCGCCAACAATGCCATTCGCCGGTCGGAGATCCGCAGGGGCCTTCTCTACGGCAAGGGGCCGCTCCTGCTCGCGGCGCTGAACCGCGAGCTCGGCGACGAGGGTTTCCTCTCGTTCCTGAGGGCGTATCAGGAGGCGTTCGCGTGGAATTTCGGATCCACGAAGAGCCTCGCCCGCCTGCTGCAGGCGACGACGAAAAAGGACTACATGCCATTCTTCGAACAGTACTTCTGGGGCACGGCGATGCCGAAGGATTAGGCGGGCGGGGCCCCGGGCGGGGCAAGCCTCGCCCCTACGGAACCAAAGACATCAGGGTCGTAGGCGCGACCCTTGCGCCGCCCGGGGGTGGCACGTTGGTGCGAGAGGAGGGACTCGAACCCTCAAGGGTGTTAGCCCACGGGATCCTAAGTCCCGCGCGTCTGCCAGTTCCGCCACTCTCGCGGCCGAGAAAATGATACCGCCCGCGGCCGGGCATCCGTCTGTGCTGTAATTTCCGGGTGCTGGCCTCTCTCCTTTTCCTCGCGCTGCTTCGACCCGCAGACTCCGCGGCCTTCGAGGCGCGGGTGGATCCCAGGATTTTCGCGGGCAAATCGGAGGGGGAGCGAGCGGCATTCCTGGTCGTGCTGCGGGAGCAGGCCGATCTTTCGGGGGCGGCGGCGATCCGGGACCGGGCCGCTCGGCGCCGATTCGTGTACGAGGCGCTGCGAGAGCACGCCGCGGCGACGCAGGCGCCACTCGCCGGGCGGCTGCGCGCCGCGGGCATCGCGTTTCGCAGTCATTTCCTTTTCAACATGCTCGAGGTGGAAGCCGACGTCGCACTCGCGCGGGAGCTCGCCGCCCGGGCCGACGTGTCCGCGGTCGAAGCGAATCTTTCCGCAGCCCTGTCGCGCCCCGCGGAGGATGACGCGCGGCTGACCGTTCACGCATCGGCTTCCATCGAGTTCAACATCGCGATGATCCGCGCCCCGGAGCTCTGGAACCGCGGCTTCACGGGACAGGGGATCGTCGTCGGCGTCGCCGACACCGGCTTCCAGTGGGACCACCCCGCTCTCCAGGCGCGCTACCGCGGTTGGAACGGCGCGAGCGTCTCCCACGATTACAACTGGCATGACGCGATCCACGACGCGACGCCCGGCAACCCGTGCGGCTCGGACTCGCCCGCGCCTTGCGACGACGACTCTCACGGCACGGCGACGGCGGGCCTCTCCGTCGGCGACGACGGCGGCGGGAACCGGATCGGCGTGGCTCCGGGCGCGAGCCTGATCGGCTGCCGCAACATGGACCAGGGCAACGGGACGCCGGCGCGCTACACCGAGTGCTTCGAGTGGTTCCTCGCTCCCACCGGCGCGGCCGGCGAGAATCCCCGGCCCGACCTCGGGGCCGACGTCATCAACAATTCGTGGACTTGCCCGGCGAGCGAAGGGTGCACGAGCCCGGACATCCTGCGCAGCGTCGTCGAGAACGTGCGGGCCGCGGGCGTCGCCGTCGTCTTCGCCGCGGGCAACAGCGGCGGGATCGCCGGCGGCCCCCTCCCGGCGTGTTCCACCATCGGCGACGTGCCGGCCTTCTACGACGCGGCGATCACGGTCGGTGCCACGGGGGCGGACGAAATGATTGCACCCTTCTCGAGCATCGGTCCGGTGCTGGCAGACGGTTCCAACCGGCTGAAGCCCGACCTCGCTGCGCCGGGCGTGGGCGTGAGGACCGCCGCGCCTCCGGATGGCTACGTCGGCTCCTTTTCCGGAACATCGGCCGCGGCGCCGCACGTGACGGGCGCGGTGGCGCTCCTGTGGTCCGCGTTTCCCGCGCTCGCGGGCGACGTGGACCGCACCGAGGCGGCGCTCGAGCGCGGAGCGGTGCCGCGAACGGTCGATCTGACGTGCGGCGGGTACGCGGGCACCGAAGTCCCGAACCCCGTCTACGGCTGGGGCCGCCTCGATGTGGAGGGAGCCTACGAGTGGCTCGCGCCGCCGCGATCCGCGGTGGTCCCGCTCGACCGCCGTCCGCCAACGCGCCTCGTCCCGGAACGGCCCTGAGGGCGTTGCGATCGGAGTAAGATCCCCGCCCTATGGCCATTCTCGCAACGAAAGACGAGTCCGCCACCCGCACCACGCTCGAGATCGAGGTGCCGGCGGAGGACGTGCAAAAAGCCTTCGCTGCCGTCACGAAATCGTACGTGAAGCGGGCCGCCATTCCCGGGTTCCGCAAGGGCAAGGCGCCCCAGGCGGTGATCCAGAAACGGTTCGGCGACGAGATTAAGGGCGACGTGCTGGAGGCGATCCTGCCGGACGCGCTTGCGGCGGCGATCGAGGAGCGCAAGCTTTCCGTGCTCGGCCGGCCGCACATCGAGGAGCTGAAGTGGGAGCCGCCCGGGCCCATCCGCTTCGAGGCACGGCTCGATCTCAAGCCGCCGGTCGACCCCGGCGACTACAGGGGCGTTCCGGTCGAAGACCAGCCGGTCGAGCC
The DNA here is from genome assembly GCA_031370065.1 of Acidobacteriota bacterium. Classification (GTDB taxonomy): domain Bacteria; phylum Acidobacteriota; class Thermoanaerobaculia; order UBA5066; family Gp7-AA6; genus DAHUXD01. The sequence continues at coordinate 926 of JANMPW010000703.1, read as the reverse complement.
GACCGACGAGGAAGTGTCGAAGGTGGTCGAACGGATCCGCGAGGCCCACGCGGAGTTCCACCCGGTCGATGGCCGGCCGGCGGCGAAGGGCGATTTTGCGATCGCGGACATCGAGGGGTCCTTCGTCGAGATCCTGGCCCCGGGGCAGAACCCCCGGACGTTTCGCGACGAGAAGATCACCCTCGAAGTGGGCCACGAGGATTCGATGGCCGAGGTCAACGACGCCCTTCGCGGCGCCGCGCCCGGCCAGACGCGCAGCTTCCGCAAGACCTTCCCCGACGACTTCCCGAACGACGAGTTCAAGGGGAAGACGATCGACTATCAGGTCACCCTCGCCGCGCTCAAGGAGAAGAAGTTGCCGGCGCTCGACGACGAGTTCGCCCGGGCGGTGTCCGAGGGGGACACGATCGAGACGCTGCGGGAGAAGGTCCGCACGCGCCTGCGCCACGAGAAAGAGGCGGACCGCAAGCGCAAGTTCCGGCGGACCATCCTCGACGGGCTGCTGTCGCGCCGCGAGATCCCCGCGCCCGAGGTCCTCGTCGAGTCCGAGACCGTCGCGGCGCTGCGCGATTACGCGCGCTACCTCGCGCAGAGCGGCGTGGACCCCGAGAAGGAGGACTGGGAAAAGTTGCAGTCCGAGGCGCGGCCCGGGGCGCAGAAGCGCGTCCGGGAGTACCTGCTGCTCGACGCGATCGCCGAAAAGGAGGGCATCGCGATTTCGGAGACGGAGCTCGAGGTGGAGTTCAAGCGGGCCGCCGCGCAGCGCGGGGTCGAGCCCGCCGTCCTGCGGGAGCAGATGGCGAAGGCGGGTGGCATCGAGTCTCTGCGCGATGAGATGCGACTGGCCAGGGCGGTCGACCTCTTGATCGCGAGCGCGAAGGTGCTACCCTCGGGAATGCCGGTGGAAGTGAAATAGGTTTCGCCAG
>JANMPW010000699.1:0-2708 GCA_031370065.1 Acidobacteriota bacterium | reverse complement strand
AGGATCGCGGACTCGATACGAGACCGTTCCGATCGAGTACGGGATCCCTCGCTCCGGTCGGGATGGCGGGCGGGAAGGAAGACGGGGTCAGGTCTGCAAATTCCAAATCTGGAATTGACCGACCTGACCCCAGCAGGAACTAGGGGAGGGTCGCGAAAAAGCGCTCCCAGGCCTTCCAGTAGGCCTCGCCGCCGGCGGCGGCGGAGTCATTATGCCCGGCGCCGGGAACGACAAAGAGTTGCTTCGGTCCGTGCGCGAGCTCGAACAGCCTGCGGCCATGGGCCGGCGGTGCGATCTCATCGCTCTCGGCGATGATCAGCAGCGTGGGGACGGTCACGGCTGCAATCTTGGCCTCGTTGTCGAAGCGGGTCCGGATCAGGAACACGGGAACGAAGGGGTAGTGCTCGCGCGCCATGGCCGGGATCGAGAGAAAGGGTGTCTCCAGGACCAGCGCGGCGCAGGGACGATCGAGCGCGAGCTGGAGCGCGACGGCCGATCCGAGGGATTCGCCAAAGACATTGATACGGTCCGCGCCGAAGCCGCGGTTGATCGCCTCGCGGTAGACGGCCCGGCCATCGCGATACAACCCATCTTCGGAGTGCGAGCCTTCTGAGCGGCCGTATCCTCGATAGTCGACGAGGAAGATGTCGAGGCCGAAACGCTCATTCAGAATCTTTGCCCGCTCGAGCCGGTCAGCGACGTTGCCCGCGTTGCCATGAAAGAAGAGCAAAGCCCGCCGGCTCTTGCCCTTGATCCACCACCCGTGCAGTCGCACGCCGTCTTCCGTTCGGAGGGATAGCTCGTCGGCGCGGAGCCCGAACGCTGCGGGCGCAGTGGCAAGAGCGTGTGTGGGGAAGTAAAGAAGACGATCCTGCCGGAGGACGAGGATCGCCAGAAGCAGGACGAACGCAAGCAGGAGAACGCCCACGGCGAGAAGACCGGCGGTCATAAAGGGCCGTTGCATGGCTACCGTATACTTTCTCACCCGGCTGGCTTGATTCGATTGCACAAAGGAGAATCATGAGACGTGCTTTTCGCTCCGGGGCGTTCCTCGCCCTGTTTTCGATCGTCACGGCCACAGGCGCGGCCGCCCAGTCCGCGGCGGCGCAGAAAGAGGCAAAGCCGAAGAGCTTCTCCGACCTCTTCGAGGGGCTCGAATTCCGGGCGATCGGCCCGTACCGCGGCGGGCGCGTCACGGCGGTCTCCGGCGTGCGCCACGACCCGAGGACCTTCTACTTCGGGGCGGCCGGCGGAGGGGTCTGGAAGACGACCGACGGCGGGTCGAACTGGGAGGTCGTCTCCGACAAGGACTTCAAGACCGGATCGATCGGGGCAATCGCCGTCGCGGAGTCGGACCCGAACGTCGTCTACGTGGGCACCGGCGAGGAGCCGATCCGCGGCAACGTCTCGCACGGCGACGGCGTGTACAAGTCGACCGACGCGGGCCGCACCTGGAAGAACGTGGGTCTGAAGGACACGCGCCAGATCGCGCGGGTCCGCGTCCATCCGAAGAACCCCGACCTCGTCTACGTCGCGGCGCAGGGCCACGTCTGGGGGCCCAGCGCCGAGCGCGGGATCTTCCGATCGGAAGACGGTGGGAAGACGTGGAAGAAGATCCTCTTTGTCGACGACAAGACGGGCGCCTCGGACCTCGCGATGGATCCTGCCAACCCGCGCATCCTCTACGCCGCGTTCTGGCAGGTCGTCCGCCACCCCTGGGAGCTCGTCTCGGGCGGCCCCGGCAGCAGCCTCTGGAAGTCCACCGACGGCGGCGACACCTGGAAGAAGCTGACGGAGGGACTTCCCGAAGGCCTCTGGGGCAAGGTCGGCGTCGCGGTGTCGCCGGCGAAGGCCGACCGCGTCTTCGCATTCGTCGAGGCCAAGCACGGTGGGCTCTTCCGCAGCGAGAACGCCGGCGAGAAATTCACGCACGTCAACGACGAGCACAAGATCCGGGAGCGCGCCTGGTACTACTCGTGGATCTATCCGGACCCCAAGAACGCCGAGCTCGTATACCTGCCGAACGTGCGGATGCACATGTCGATCGACGGCGGAAAGACCTTCGCGAACATGAGGGTGCCGCACGGAGACAACCACGACATGTGGATCGATCCGGACGACGGGACCCGCTTGATCGTCGGCAACGACGGCGGCGCGACGGTCACGTACAACGGCGGGAAGAGCTGGTCGACCCTGAACAACCAGCCGACCGCCCAGTTCTACCGCGTCACGACCGACAACCAGTTTCCCTACTGGGTCTACGGCTCGCAGCAGGACAACTCGAACGTCGCCATCCCGAGCGGCGTTACCGGGGACCAGATCGGCCTCTCCGACTGGCATCCCGCCGGTGGCGGCGAGAGCGGCTGGATGGCGGTCGACCCCAAGGACCCGAACATCGTGTACGCGGGAGAGTACGGCGGCGTGATCACGCGCTACGACCACCGCACCAAGCAAGTCCGCAACATCATGGCCTGGCCGCAGCTGGCCGACGGGCACGCGACCAGGGACCTGAAGTACCGGTTCCAGTGGAACGCGCCGATCATGATCTCGCCCAACGACCCCAAGGTCCTGTACCACGCGTCGCAAATCCTGCTGCGCAGCCGCGATGGCGGCGACACGTGGGAGGAGATGTCGCCGGACCTCACGCGCAACGCGAAGGACAAGCAGGGCAAGTCCGGCGGCCCGATCACGATCGACATCACGGGGGT
>JANMPW010000688.1:0-1773 GCA_031370065.1 Acidobacteriota bacterium | reverse complement strand
GCAGGTTCCGTCGGAGAACGGGATGATCCAGTACCAGACGCCGTCATCGATGGGCAGCAAAATGTCGCCCTGTCGGCTTTCCTCGGGCCAGAGAATGCCTTCGTAGTGCGCGAAGATCGCGGCGCGCTTCAACTTCGGATCGAAATGCCGCAGCCCGAGCTTGCGCGAGAGGACGGCGCCCTGCCCCGAGGCGTCGACCACGATCTTCGCGCGGATCAGCTCGGAGCCGGTCGCGCTCTTGACGCGCACGCCCACCGCCCGGTTGCCCTCGAACAGCACGTCCTCGACGGCAGTCTCCTCGCGGACCTCGGCGCCGCAGGAGGCGGCGTGCTTCAGGAGCAGGTCGTCGAAGTCCGCGCGCTTGACCTGGTAGGCCTTGGGGTGGCGGGGATCGCGCGCCTCGGCGAAGACGACCGGGCGCGTCGTGCCGTTGTCCTCGTTCCAGAAGAACGCGCCGTACTTCTCCATGAAGCCCGCGGCGCGGATCTTCTCGTGAACGCCGAGCCGGTCGAAAATCGGAAGCGTGAAGGGCAAGAGCGACTCCCCGACGTGGAAGCGCGGAAACTTCTCGCGCTCGACGACGAGGACGCGCCGGCCCGCGCGCGCGAGCATCGTGGCGACGGTCGAGCCGCCGGGGCCGCCGCCGATGATCACCGCGTCATACAATGAAGGCATGAACGGATTCTAATCTCTTGATCCCTTCCGCCCTCGCGTACGTCGATGTTCGAAAGGCCTTCCTTCCTGGCAGGCCGGTGCTCGACGGGTTCTCGCTCTCGATCGCGCCGGGGGAAACGGTCGCCCTCGTCGGGCCTTCCGGATGCGGCAAGACGACTGCCCTGAAGCTCGCCAATCGCCTGGTGGATGCCGATTCGGGAACGGTCCGGATCCTCGGGCGCTCCTGCACAGAGCACGATCCGGTCGCGCTCCGGCGCCGCGTCGGCTACGTCATCCAGGAAGGCGGGCTCTTCCCGCACTGGACGGTGCGCGAAAACGTGGAGGCGGTGCCGCGGTTGCTCGGCTGGCCCGAGCACGAACGCCGCGTGCGGTCCGAAGAGCTGCTCGCACTCGTCGGACTGCCGCCGGCGGAGTTCTCGGAGCGGCACCCTCGGGGGCTTTCGGGAGGACAGCGCCAGCGCGTGGGCGTGGCGCGCGCCCTTGCGGCGCGCCAGCCGCTGCTCCTGATTGACGAGCCGTTCGGCGCTCTCGATCCGATCGCGCGCCGCTCGATGCAGCGCGAGTTTCAGCTGTGGCGCACGCGCTGGGAGGCCGCGGTGCTCCTCGTGACACACGATCTTCGCGAGGCGTTCCTGCTGGCGGACCGGGTGGCGGTGATGGAGGGCGGCCGGATCCGGCAGATCGGATCCCGCGAGGAGCTGACGCGCTCGCCGGCGGACGCGTTCGTTCGCGAGTTCGTCGCGGAGTTCGGGCAGTGAGGGAACTCGCGCGGTTCTTCTGGGAGCGGCGCGGCGAGATCCTCGCGCTGACGGGCGAGCACCTGCTCCTCGTCTTCGCGGCGACGGCGCTCGCTGTCGCAATCGGCGTGCCGCTCGGCGTGGCGCTGACCCGCCGTCCGGGGCTCGCGCGCCCGGTGCTCGGGTTCGCCAACGCGGTGCAGGCGATCCCGAGCCTCGCGCTCTTCGGGTTCCTGATCCCGGTCCCGTGGATCGGAGGCATCGGCGCCCGCACCGCCATCGTGGCGCTCGTCGTGTATTCGCTGCTGCCGATCCTGCGCAACACCCACGCGGGCATCCTCGGCGTGGATCCCGCGGTGAC
>JANMPW010000591.1:0-1543 GCA_031370065.1 Acidobacteriota bacterium | reverse complement strand
GGAGCTCGTGCGCAACCGCCTGTCGAGAATCCGCAGCCGGGATCACGCTCTCACCGGAAGCCGAGGCGGACGGGGGCAAGGCCTGGATGTCGAGCTCCTGGGCCAGATCCTGCAACCACAGCACGACGAGCTCGGAGACCCCGGTGTCCAATGCCGCTTCGTCCTGACCGAGGTTGCGCTGCGTGCCGAGAATCCATTCGAGGTGCGCGTGGGGCTGCGGGTACGCTTCCTCACGCGAAACGAGCCCCCGCGCCTCGCCATACCGTTCCCTCAGCCGCGCAACGACCCCGCGCTTGCGAGTGTCATCGACGAGCTTGCCGGAAGAGGCATCCGAAGGCTCGCCCGCAAGGCCGTCGCCCGGGGCCGGGACGGGACGGCCGCCCGCCACATCGGTGCAGTACTCGCATGCCACCGCTCCGCCGGCGGCGACAGTCCTATTTCGCCGGCCGCAATTCTTGCAGACCCACTTGCGCTGGGCGGTTTTCACCACGCACCTTGTTTTTCTCGCCGAAAAGGCCGGCGACGGGAGCCCACGGGCTGGCTGACGGACCGTCGAAGGAGATCGGAGAAGAGCAGACTACCACGCCGGGGAAAGACGGAGGACCGGACGGAAGCGGCTCACATCAACCGCATCACCCCCGTCCGACTGGGCGGGACCGGACGAAACGCACGCCACCGTCCTGCGAGCCGGCCCCGTCGAGGCCGACACTCGCCACGAGGTCGTCTGCGACCCGGCCCCGGGCGCGGACAGCCGCACGGCAAGAACGCCGACTTCGAGTTGTTCGAGAAGAATCGAAGGAAGGTCCGCAGATCCACCAGAACTGCATTCGGCCTGCTGACGTACACGGATGGAGTCGTTACCGGAGCGAATGACGTTCGGGAGTTCGGCTCTCGCGGCCGCATGATCCGTTTGCAACAGTCGGAGTCGATTGTCCGAGGACCGTTCTCTACTTCGTAAGACCCGTGGATTCAGAGCCCGGCCGGCGCTCCAGGGGTGGGTAGGTGAGGAGATACAGATATGCGGATACGACCTCGTCGTCGCTCAGATAATCGAACACGGGCATTCGGCCGCGGTAAGGCAACGGTAGGGAGCCCATCACCACGGTTGCGCCGTGGCGCACCTTCCGGACGACTTCCGGCACCGTCTTTTCCGTCGTGAAGCCGGCAATCGGCGGCACAGAACCCTGCAAGAGTTCCTGTGGGTCGGGCCAGCGCCCGCTCGCATCATGACAAATATGACAGGTGCCTTTCACAAGGAGCTCGCCGACGCGCATGATGGGCTCCGTCACGGTTTGTTGTTTCCCAGTGCCAGGCAAACCCGCGAGGAATTCCAGGTGACTGATTAGCGCATCCACCTCCCTGCCCGTGAGATAAGCGAACGAAGGCATCTTCTGGCCACCTTTGTGCAAACGATCCAAGAGGTCCTTCTTGGAGCCCGACGCGAGCTCGCGTGCGAACGCTGAGCTGATCGGTCGCCCACGCTCTCTCATCCGGCGTTCCATCATGGGCGCTGAGGTGGCTTGTACCGGACCGAGAATCGCAT
>JANMPW010000575.1:0-3363 GCA_031370065.1 Acidobacteriota bacterium | reverse complement strand
GAAGACCTCGTGAAGAAAGACTACGTGACGCAGCAGCAATACGACAGCGTCAAGGCCAACGCCGCGGCGACCGCGGCGACCGTCCGTTCGAACCAGGCCGCCGTGGAGAGGGCACGCCTCGACCTCGCCTTCTGTTCGATCCGCGCGGCGATCGACGGGCGCAGCGGAAGCATTCTGATGCAGGCTGGAAATGTCGTGAAGTCGAACGATGCCGTGCTCGTCACGATCAACCAGGTCGCGCCGATCCACCTGGTGTTCGCCGTGCCCGAGCGCGAGCTGCCCGAGATCCGGCGGCGGCAGAACGCCGGTAGCCTCGCCGTGGAGGCGGAGGAGCCCGCGACCGGCAGGGTGCTCGCCCGGGGCGAGTTGACCTTTCTCGACAACACGGTCGACCGGACGACCGGCACGATTACGCTGAAGGCCACCTTCGCGAATACGGACCGCATCCTGTGGCCCGGTGAGTTCGTCAACGCCGTCCTCACGCTCGCTACGGAGCAGAACGCAATCGTCGCTCCGATCGGCGCGGTCCAGAACGGCCAACAGGGGACCTACGCGTACGTGGTCCGGCCCGACCGGACCGTGGAGTCGCGACCCGTGACGGTCGCGCGGAGCGCCGCCGACGGCCTCGTGATCGCCAGCGGGCTGACGGCGGGCGAGACCGTCGTCACCGACGGGCAGCTGCGCCTTTCGCCGGGGGTGAAGATCGAGGTCGTGGCGGGGGAGGGCGCCGGCACGGCGAAGAAGTCATGAACCTCTCCGAGATCTTCATCCGCCGCCCTGTCACGACGACGCTCGTCATGGCGAGCCTGCTCGTCTTCGGCGTGATGGCGTACCGGCTGCTGCCGGTCTCGGACCTGCCGAACGTGGACTTTCCGACCATCCAGGTCTCCGCGGCCCTTCCCGGCGCTTCGCCCGAGACGATGGCCTCTTCGGTGGCGACCCCGCTCGAGCGCCAGTTCTCGACAATCGCCGGCCTGGACAACCTGAGCTCCTCCTCGACCCAGGGCTCCACCCAGATCACGCTGCAGTTCGACCTCTCGCGGAACCTGGACGGCGCGGCTCTCGACGTGCAGTCGGCGATTTCGGCCGTGGCGCGGCAACTTCCCCCGAACATGCCGGCCCCGCCCTCCTACGGCAAGGTCAATCCGGCGGACCAGCCGGTGATGTACCTGGCGCTGACCTCGAAGACGCTGCCGCTGCAGGAGCTCGACGAGTACGGCGAGGTCATGATGGCGCAGCGCATCTCGACGGTCTCCGGTGTGGCGCAGGTGCAGGTCTTCGGCCCGCAGAAGTACGCCGTGCGCATCCAGCTCGATCCGCAGCAGCTCGCCAGCCGCGGCATCGGCATCGACGAGGTCGCGGACGCCGTCCGCGGCGCCAACGTCAACCTGCCGACCGGAATCCTCTACGGTCCCCTGACCTCCTACACCGTCCAGGCCAACGGCCAGATCCTGAACGCCGACGGCTACCGGCCGGTGATCGTCGCGTACCGCCACGGCTCGCCGATCCGCGTGGGAGACCTCGGTCGGGTCATCGACAGCGTCGAGAACAACAAGGCCGCCGCCTGGTACAACGACGAGCGCTCGATCTCGCTCGCGATCTACAAACAGCCCGGCACGAACACTGTGGCCGTGGCCGAGACCGTCCGCAAGCTCCTGCCAGTCTTTCAGAAGCAGCTCCCGGCCTCGGCCTCACTTCACGTCGTCTACGACCGATCCGCGTCGATCCGCGCGTCGGTCAAAGACGTCAAGTTCACGTTATTCCTCACCCTCGTCCTCGTCGTCCTGGTCATCTTCCTCTTCCTGCGCAAGGTCTCGGCAACCGTGATTCCCAGCCTCGCCCTGCCGTTTTCGATCGTCGGCACGTTTGGCGCCATGTACGTGCTCGGGTACAGCCTCGACAACCTCTCGCTGATGGCGTTGACGCTCTCGGTCGGCTTCGTCGTGGACGACGCGATCGTGATGCTCGAGAACATCGTGCGGCACATCGAGCGCGGCGAGGGCGCCTTCGAGGCCGCGCTGAATGGCTCGAAGGAGATCGGCTTCACGATCCTGTCGATGACGATCTCGCTTACGGCCGTCTTCATCCCGATCGTATTCATGGGCGGCATCGTGGGGCGGCTCTTTCGGGAGTTCGCGGTCGTCATCGGGGTTGCGATTCTGGTTTCGGGCTTCGTTTCCCTGTCGCTGACCCCGATGCTATGCAGCCGGTTCTTGAAGCCCGAGAGCGAGAAGAAACATGGCGCCCTCTACCGGTGGAGCGAGCGCGGGTTCGACCTCATGCTGGGCCTGTATGCGCGCACGCTCGGACCGGCGCTGCGGCACCCGCGCCGGGTTCTGGCGATGTCGGCCGCGGTGCTCGCCGCGACGGGCTGGCTCTTCGTGAAGATCCCCAAAGGCTTCCTGCCAACCGAAGACCAGGGGCTGATCTTCGGCTCGACGGAGGCGGCGCAGGGGATCGGGTTCCCGGCGATGCGCGAGAAGCAGCTCCAGATCGCCGCGATCGTCCGGGCGCATCCGGACGTCGCCAACGTGCTGGCCTCGGCCGGGCCGCGCGGGAACACCGCCGTGGGCAATGCGGGCATCGTGCTCGCACAGCTGAAGCCGCGAGGGCAGCGCAAGAAGGCGGCCGACGAGATCGTCGCGGAGCTGCGGCCGCTGTTCGCGAAGGTCCCGGGAATCCGGACCTTCATGCAGGTGCCGCCGCCGATCCGCCTGGGCGGCAGCGCGACCCGGAGCCAGTACCAGTACACGCTCCAGGACTCGGACACGGCGGAGCTCTACAAGTACGCTCCGCTCCTCGAGCAGAAGATCCGCGCGCTGCCCGAGGTCCAGGACGTCACGAGCGACATGCAACTCTCCAATCCGCAGTTGAACGTGACGATCGACCGGGATCGCGCGGCCGCGCTCGGTATTTCCACGCAGAAGATCGAGGACGCGCTCTACACGGCCTACGGCACGCGCCAGATCTCGACGATGTACGCGCCGACCAACCAGTACCAGGTGATCATGGAGCTCGCCCCCGAGTTCCAGGCCACACCGGCGGCGATCGGCCTGCTCCACGTCCGCTCGGCCTCGGGCGAACTCGTCCCGCTGTCCTCGCTCGGCTCGATCAGCGAGGGCACTGGCCCGATGCTGGTCGCCCACCAGGGTCAGCTGCCCGCCGTCTCGATCTCCTTCAACCTCAAGCCGGGCGTCGCGCTCGGCGACGCCGTCGTGACCGTCGACCGCGCCGCGCGCCAGACACTGCCCGCGACCGTGCAGCGCAGCTTTCAGGGCACGGCGCAGGCGTTCCAGAGCTCCGTGGAGGGGCTCGGGTGGCTGCTCGTCGTCGCGATCCTCGTGATCTACGTCGTCCTGGGAA
>JANMPW010000317.1:0-3644 GCA_031370065.1 Acidobacteriota bacterium | reverse complement strand
CGAGACCTACCGGCCGGCCGTCGGCCGCTCGCGCGCCGAGATCTGGGGCCTTCCCCGGGATTTCGAGACCGTCCTGTCGGACGACGGCACGGACCCGAGCGCCTCGGCCGCCGTAGTCCGCAAGGCCCGTTCGGCCGTGCCCGCCTGCGCGATCGGGAGCCTGCCTGTGGACGGGGACGACAACCTGGAGTCCGACGAGCTCACGGGGGAGGTCAACATGCTCTTCGAGTACCTCGGTCTGGAAGCGGTCCCCGCGGGCCGGGAATAGCCGGCCGCCCGGCCCTCCCTCACGTTCTTCCTAAAATCAGGGCACCGCGGAATCGGGGCGCCCCCGGCCGCGTTCTCCATGGAGGTTCCCGGGCATCGACCCGGGATGATCGAGAAAGGACCGATACCATGCGATTGCTGCCAACGGCCACGGCCCTGGCCCTCTGCGCCGCCGGGGCGCTCTCCCAGCAGCGGACCGAGCCGCTGCCGACCTTCTCCGAGAGCGTCGAAGTCCGCGTCCTGAACCTCGACGTGGATGTGAGCGATGGGAAGGGCAACCCCGTCACCGATTTGAAGCGCGAGGACTTCACCTTGAAGATCGGCGGGAAAGTCGTCCCGATCGACTATTTCGCGCTGGTGGACGACGGGACCCTGCATGCTCCCGATCTGGCGACGGCGACTCCGGAGCAGACTCTGGCCGCCTACAAGAAGGGCGAAGAGGCGTATGTCCCGCGCAATTTCCTCGTCTACGTGGACCTCGGCTACCTGCCGGCCGGCCTGCGCAATCGCAGCCTGAACGCAATCCGGGACCTCGCGACCCGCCTGGGGCCGAACGACGCGATGCGCGTCGTCGTGTTCAATCGGATCCCGACGGTCCTCGTCGACTGGACGACGAGCAAGGAAGTCGCGATGAGCGCCCTCTCGCAGATCGAGACCAAGGGTGTGGGCATGTCGCGCCTGCAGACCCAGACCCAGACGCTCGCGATGATCGACGGGATGGGCCAGGGGCGCCGAAACCTGAACTCCCGCATGCAGCTGGCCCGGCAGTACGCCCAGGAAGTCGGCTCCGAGATCGAGACGATGATCGGCAGCATCCAGTCCGAGCTCGTCACGCTCACGCCCTTGAACGGCAAGAAAGCGTTCCTGTTCCTTTCGGGCGGTTTCGAGTATCAGCCGGGATTCGTGATGGCCCAGTACGCGGCCGGCAGCCTTCCCTCGCTCAGCAACTTCAACGTTCGTGAGATCTCGACGCGATTGGAGACGATGATCCGGAAGGCCAACGCCGACCAGATCACCTTCTACACGGTCGACGCGACGGGCCTGACCGCCGACGGCACGTCCGCCGCGGAGGGCTCTCCAGTGACCAACATCATCGCGATCGAGAACCGGCCGAACCTGCGCTTTCAAGCGCAGCAGGACCGCCAGAACGGCCTTCAGCAGATGGCGACCGAGACCGGCGGCCTCGCCCTGCTGAACACCAACGACTTCCAGAAGGGCCTCACGCGCATCTACCAGCAGGTCTCGACCTACTACACGCTCGGCGTCACGCTCTCGAAACTCGGGCTCACGGGCTACCAGGACGTCAAGGTGACCGTGAACCGTCCCGGCGTGACGGTGCGCGCCCGGAAAGGCTTCGAGCCCCTTTCGGAGAGCCAGAAGGTCGCCAATCGCGCCCGGGCGACGATGGAAACGGACCTCTCCTACACCGCGATCCCGGCGACGATCCAGACGGCGCCCGCGACGAAGGACAAGAAGTACTACATTCTTCCGATCACCGTGATGGTTCCCGCCTCGGCTCTGACCTTCGTGCCCGACGGCGACAAGGAGGTGGCCCGCGCCGAGTTCTACATCGGCTCGACGGACGACAAGGGTGGATCGAGCGACTTGAACCGCCAGGAGACCACGTTCCAGGTCCCTGCGGGCAAAGCGAAGGGCGACGCGATGCTGCGCTACGCGGTGCAGCTTCAGACGAAGAAGGGCAACTACCGAATCGTCGTCAACGTGCGCGACAGCGCGAGCGGCAAGATGGGCACCGCGCGGGCGAACGTGAGAGTCGAGTGAAGGGCGCAGTGCCGTTTACGGCTTCTTGGGCTTCGCCGTCGCCGCGGCGGGCTTGGTCGCCTTCGGCGGAAGGCTTCCGTCGGGCATGAGCACGATGAAGTCCTCCTTGCGCTCGATGCCCTTGTTGGCCGTCGAACCGCGGGCCGCATTCAAGTCCCGTACCGTGATCATGAACGTGTAGTAACCCGGCTCGAAGGAAGCCAGAGGGATCTCGCTGCCCGTGCTGAAGAAGCCCGGCGAGGTCTGGACAAGCTCGGCGGGTCCGGTGAAGGGCGCAAAGGCATCCTGCCCTTCCCTCTGCACGTTGATCCGCGTCATGATGCGCGGCTTCGAGGCATCGGCGGCCGGGGCCGGCGCCGCGCCGGCGGCCGGCGTTGCCGCCGGAGCCGGGGCCGCAGCCGCGTCGGCGGCAGGAGCCGGCACTCCCGGGTTCTCGACCCCGTAGAAGTACCAGAGGCTGTCTGTCTTCGAGAAAGTGCGGTCGCCCTTGGGCTCGACCTTGATCGGCTTCTCCGCCCCAAAGACGAACGGATCGGCGGGCCCGGGCCTCTTCGTCAGCGGAACCAGGCCGTTGGAAAGGATCAGCGGCGAGACGCCGAAGTCCGTCGACTTCGGGCCGAGCTTGAAGTTGACGGAAGCGAACGCCACCGGCGGCTGTCCCTCGGCGGGAAACAGGCCGAACACGCCCTTGTAGCTGCCCGGCTGCAAAGTGACGGAGCGATCGAACACCCGGTCCTTACGCTTGCCCTCTGCGACTTCCGAAAAGACCGCGTCCTCCCAGAAGGAATCCACTTCCTTGCCCGCCTCGTCGGTGACGATGCCGCCGAACTTCAGGGGCGTGGGCGCGGCAAAGGCCGGCTTGTTGGCAGCGAGGTAGAACTGCAGGGCGAGGAAGGAATCCCCCGCCGCGGAGCGGAACGCTCCCGACCAGAACCCGGCTTCGCCCGTGGTCTTGCCGGCAACGCCCTCCAGCGCCGCCTTCACGGCCGCGGGAAGAGGCATCGTCGGCGCCGGGGCCGGGGCAACCGCTGCCGCGCCGGCGCCCATAGCAGCGGCCGGTACCGCCGGCGCAATCTTTCCGGCTCCGGCAGCAGCACCCGCGCCCGCCACGGTCAGCGTCGCGTTGGGATTGACGATCGACTTCTCGGCCATGGTGGCCATGGTTTTCTCGACTTCCCGCGTGTTGCCGAGAGTGTCCCGGCCCTGGGCGGGATCGACGGTGATGTCGGCCCTCAATTCCGGGATTCCCGAGCCCGGCGGAAACTTGTCCGGGGCGTACGTCCACGTGTAGGAGATCGCAGCGGACGCACTGGCTCCGGAGCGGGTATCGATCCCGGGCGCCGTCACGCCGCCCGAGTCGTTGAGGGCGCCCTCCTGTGCGCGGGACTGCGAGACGCGCGACGGAGTCCCCAGGACGATGAGCAAGTGTCCGCGCACGGAGTCGGCACCCCGCTTGTAGCGCTGCATCTTGAACTGCTGGTCGGCGGCGGCGATCCGGCGGGAGATCTCCTGCTTGAAGGCCTCCCCGCCGCGCCGGGCGTAGTACAACAGGATGAACTTTTCGGCATCCTCGTCCGACGCGACGTTTTTCCATT
>JANMPW010000534.1:0-1734 GCA_031370065.1 Acidobacteriota bacterium | reverse complement strand
AGCCCGTCGAAGCTCACGCTCGGCCCCGGTATGGCGGGGGCGGGCAGAAAAGTGGGAAGTGCCGCATCGCGGCTGTCGCCCGGCGCAAACGGTCCGAGGGACCTCGGGATCTCTCGGTTCTCGACCTCTTTCTCCGGGAGGGGCTCGGTTTTCCCACCGGGCAGAGGCCGTGCCGGGGCAAGGGCGCTCACCTTCTGCGAGACGCCGGTCCGGACGGCCTTGCCGGAGACCGGCACGGGCTTGACCCCGGCGGCCAGGGCGAATCCGCACACGAGGAGGAGGGAAAGAGACACCACGGCGGTCGCAAGAAGACGACGCGGCATAGGAACTCCGTTCTTAAAAATTATGGGAAAGACGGTAGCGCCGCCCCGGCCGAAAGTCAACGAAACCGGCCCATCCGACATCCGAGAGGGCTACCGGCCCCCGGTCCTTCTCATCGCCTCAAAGCCCCTTCGACTCGATCTGGCCAACACGGTCGTTCAGGGACACGACATCGCGCTCGACGCGCGTGACCCTCTCGTGCAGCCCGGAGGAGGAGAGGTGCATGGTCGCGCGGACCTGAACTGCTCGCGGACCTCGTTCCGAAACTCGCCCACTTCCGCCCGCAGACCGCCCAGATCCACCCGCATCACCCCAAAGTCCCCGCGCAGGCCGTTCACGTCCGAGCGCACAACCCCGACCTCCTGCCGCAGCCCTTCCACCTTGTCCCCGAGTCGGGCGACGTCGTGACGGACCTCTTCGAGGCCCTGGCCGAGCGCTTCGTGACCCTCGGCGAGCAGCCGGATGTCTGAACGGAGGCTCTCGGCGAAGACCCCGACGTGCCTCTTGACCTCCTCGACGTCCCTGAGCGCCTCGGCACGAACACTTTCGGCGACGACACCGACATGCCTCTTGACCTCCTCGAGGCCCTTCCGCGCCTCGGCGCGAACGCCCTCAGCAACGACCCCGACGTGCCTCTTGACGTCATCCACGTCCTTCCGTGCTTCGGCACGAAATCCCTCTGCAACAGCAGTGAAGTGCTTCTTGAGATCCTCGGCTTCGTCCCGATCCATGGCGCCTCCCGGACCCGACTCGCGCCGGCTCACTCTATATGTTGTCGCGAGCCGATCCCTCGGCCGCGGCTTTCGCTCGCGACGCATACACCAGCGCCCCAGCCGCCAGCGCGATCCCGCCCCCGATGAAATTCTTCTTCTCGGCGGCCGAGAGGAACATCAGACAAATGACGAGCGCCGCGATCGGGATGACGGGCCCGCCGGGAAGGCGGATCGTCCGTGGGGTCGCCGGCATCTTGCGGCGCAGCACCGGGACCGCGAGGCAGGTGCCGATGTAAGTCGCCAGGCGCGCGATCGTCGAGAGCACCGCGAGCTCCTCGGCGACGCCCAGGGTCCCCGGCTTCACGCTGTGGAGCACGGCGTCGACCGCGATGAGCGCGAGCGCGACGCCCGTCTGCGTCAGGATGGCGACGTGCGGCGTGCGGTAGCGCGGGTGGATCTTCGCGAAGACCCGGGGAAGCCGGCCGGTTTCGGCGAGCGCGTAGAGGTAGCGCGGCCCGGCGAGCACGGTGTTGTTGTTCGTTCCGAGCACCGAGAGCACGGCGCCGAGTGTCAGGAGGAATCCGCCAATCGGACCGAGGAGCATCCGGCCGGCGTCGGCCAGCGGCGTCGGGGACTGCCCGAGGTTGGGGATCGTCCCGATCGCGACGAGCTGGACGAGGGTGTAGATCGCGGTCACGAC
>JANMPW010000310.1:0-3273 GCA_031370065.1 Acidobacteriota bacterium | reverse complement strand
GCCGGGCCGTCTCGGGCCTGCGCGCCAGCACGCGGATGGCCCTCTCGCCCTCCTCCAAGCCTGCCCCCGAGGGAAAGCTCTGCCCAAGGACCGTCTTTTCCCCCGTATCGTGCACGCGCGCGCGAAAGACGAAGCTGCCGGGCTCGGCGGACTCGGCACGCCCGCGCCGGGCGGCGAGCATACGGTCGTCATTTTGCTCGCGGGACTGCGCGATCGACCAGCCCGTCAGCACCCGCGCGAGCTCGGAGACGTCTTTCTGCGTGTAGCCGCCGTCGACGCCGAGCGTGTGGAGCTCCATGAGCTCGCGGGCGTAGTTCTCGTTCAGGCCCCTGGATCCTTTGCCCGTGCTGGCCGCCCGGCCAAACATCCCGACCCGGGCGTACCCGGCGGGGCGGTGCTCTTCGTCGGCGACGGAACGGGCATTATCGAGGTAGAAGAGCATCGCCGGAGACTGTGCCGTAGCGAGCAGCAGTGCGTCGAACCGCCCCCAGATGCGGGGCCGGATCGTGTCGCGCTCGAAGGAGGCGATGAGGATCCGGTCCAGGCCCTTGTTCGCGTAGACGTTGAAGTGGTTCATCCAGAAGTCGACGAGCACTTCGTTCAATTGCCGCTCGGACTCCGCGGCGCGCAGGACGCGCGCGGCCGTCAGGTCTTCGAGGATGCGCCGCGGACGGTTCTCGGGGGGGACCATGTCGCGGAGCTTGCGAAGGTCGTCGTCTTCCGAGGCGGCGCCGTCGGCCGGGACATCCGCCTTTTCCGCTTTGAGCTTCTTTCTGGCCTCGCGCACCGGCGTTTCAAAGCGGGCATAGAGCTCCACGTTCGACATTGCGAGCGTCGGGAGCGCGGCGAGCTTCGCGTCGATCCGGCTGTCGGAGATCCGCTCCGGGTGGAGCTGGAGTTCGATGTACGCGGGCACTCCCATCTGCGCCACGCGCTCCACGTCGCCGGGCCGGGGTCCGAAGCCGAGGCGGTTCAAGGCGTGGAGCGCCTGCTCCCGCGGCGTCAATGCATCGGTTTCGGCACCGATGGTTGCGCCGAGCACGAGGGCGCCCGCGATCGCCGCGGCGAGCACGAGGGGGAACCGGGAGCGGGGAGCACGCATGACCATCTCGCTCGATTGGACGAGCGCCCTCCGCCGCGGGATTACGGCCGGTCGCCGGGATTACGTCGAGTCGCTCGAGTGTTAAGATGTCCTTCCAATGGCCTATCGGGGCGGTTTCTCCGACGAATGCGGCGTCTTCGGCGTCTGCGATTCGGAGGATGCGGCCAATCTCGCCTACCTCGGTCTCTACGCCCTCCAGCACCGGGGGCAGGAGTCAGCCGGGATCGCCTCACTCCAGGACGGGGAGGTCCACGTCGTGCGCGAGATGGGTTACGTCGCCGATGTCTTCGGCGAGGCGCGGCTTTCGCGCCTGCCGGGGCGCACGGCCATCGGGCACGTCCGGTACTCGACGGCGGGCTCCTCGGCACTCGCCAACGCCCAGCCGATCGTGTTCGCCACCGGGCGCGGCCCGGTCGGCCTTGCGCACAACGGGAACCTCGTGAATGCACGGGAGATCCGGGCCGTGCTCGAGTCGAAGGGGGCGCTTTTCACGACGACCTCCGACTCCGAGGTGATCGTCCACCTGATCGCCCGTTCCCAGGCGCCCACGCTCGCCGGCGCGATTGCCGAGGCGCTGTTGGAGGTCCGCGGGGCCTTCTCGCTCGTGATCCTGTCGCGCGAGGGGATCTTTGCCGCCCGGGACGCGAACGGGATCCGGCCGCTGTCGCTGGGGCTCCGCGAGGGCTCGCCCGTCGTCGCCTCCGAGACCTGCGCCTTCGATCTGATCGGCGCGCGCTACGAGCGCGACGTCGAGCCCGGAGAGATCGTGCATCTCTCGCGGGAGGGCTTCGCTTCGCACCGCTTCGCCTTTCCGGTTTCGACGCCCTGCGTCTTCGAGCACGTCTACTTCGCGCGGCCGGACTCCATGGTCTTCGGCCGCAGCGTCGCCGCCTCGCGCCAGGCCTTCGGGCGCAAGCTCGCGCGCGAACATCCGGCCGAAGCCGACGTCGTCGTGCCGGTCCCGGACTCCGGGATGTACGCGGCGCTCGGCTACGCCGAGGAGTCGGGCATCCCCTTCGCGCTCGGCCTCGTGCGTAACCACTACGTCGGGCGGACGTTCATCGAGCCCAAGCAGGCGATCCGCCACTTCGGCGTCAAGGTGAAGTTGAATCCCGTCCGCGAGATCGTCGTAGGCAAGCGCATCGTGCTCGTGGACGACTCGATCGTCCGCGGAACGACCTCGCGCAAGATCGTGAAGATGATCCGGGAAGTCGGCGCGCGCGAGGTCCACGTGCGCGTTTCCTCGCCGCCGACCATGAACACCTGACACTACGGGATCGACACGCCGACCCGCGGCGAGCTCATCGGAGCCAACCAGTCGGTCGATGAGATCCGGAAGTTCATCGACGCCGACACCCTCGGCTACCTTTCGGTCGAAGGGATGCTGGAGGCCTTCGGGCGGCCGCAGCATGCGACCTGCACCGCCTGCTTCACCGGCATCTATCCGGTCGAGATCGAAGAAGAGGAGCGCGAAAAGGAGCACGCGCTCGACGCGAAGTAACGCGCTTCGCGCGCGTAAAATGTCAACGTGAGACGAAGAGCCGGGCGCAAAGGCTCTCGCGTCCATTGAATCAAACTCTCCTGCTCGCCACGACGATCGCGTTCCGCGGGGCCACCCTCATCGACGGGACCGGTGCGCCGCCGGTTCCCGATGCGCTGCTCGTGATTGCGGACGGCCGCGTGGTGTACTCCGGAGTGGCGAGTCCCGAGGCGCTCGACGCGGTCCCGGCCAGCGCGACGGCGGTCACGCTCGCCGGGAAGTGGATCGTCCCCGGCTTCATCGACGCGCACGTGCATGCGGACACCGACGGCGATCTGCGGCAGATGCTGCAGTGGGGCGTCACCGCGGTCCGCCTCATGGCCGAGGACGTCGTCGCTTCGCGCGCCCTGGCGGCGCGGGCGGCGCGGGCGGGCTCGGGCATGCCGGACATCTTTCCGAGCGCACCCATCTTCACGGTGAAGGGCGGCTGGTGGGAACAGGGGCAGCCGCCGGACGCGAACCTCGACCGCTTTCCGGGCACGCCCGACGAGGCGCGGACGGCAGTGCGCAAGGCCGGAGCCCTCGGCGCGCAGGAAGTGAAGCTGATGCTCGACGACATGGCCTGGTGCCGCGCGCCGCTGCCGGCCTTGCCGAAGGTCGAGCCCGCCGTCGCCCGGGCGCTCGTCGAGGA
>JANMPW010000468.1:0-6605 GCA_031370065.1 Acidobacteriota bacterium | reverse complement strand
GGGCCGCGCGATGGCCGCCGCCGGAGGCGGCCAGGTGCCCCTGTCGGCCGGCGACGAGATGGACATCGACGGCATCGATGCGCCGCGCTACGACATCGTCGCGGTGCCGAGCACGGACGGTTGGGACCAGTGGGTCGAGGGGCGCGATCGCCGGCTTGCGCAGGCGCGCTCGTATGCGTACGTGAGCGCCGACATCGCGGGCGTCGAGGACCTCGACCAGTACGGCCGGTGGGAGCAGATTCCGGAGTACGGCTGGACCTGGTCTCCCATCTCCGTCGAGGCGGGATGGGCTCCATACCGCGCGGGCCGTTGGATCTGGCAGGACCCATGGGGCTGGACCTGGGTCGCCGCCGAGCCGTGGGGCTGGGCGCCATACCACTACGGCCGCTGGGTGTTCTATGGATCGCGCTGGTGCTGGGTGCCCGTCGGGCCGCCGGTGCGGGCCGTCGCGTATT
Source organism: Acidobacteriota bacterium (assembly GCA_031370065.1). Classification (GTDB taxonomy): domain Bacteria; phylum Acidobacteriota; class Thermoanaerobaculia; order UBA5066; family Gp7-AA6; genus DAHUXD01. The sequence continues at coordinate 6,150 of JANMPW010000468.1, read as the reverse complement.
CCCCCGCGCTCGTCGCGTTCGTCGGGGGAACCGGCGGCTACGTGGGCTGGTTTCCGCTGGCGCCGCGCGATCCGTACTTCCCCTGGTGGCGCCGCGGACCCGCCGTCAACGTCACGAACATCACCTACGTGAATCGGACCTACGTGACGGTCGTCAACCAGACGACGTTCGTTTCCGGCGGAAACGTCACGCGCGACTTCGTGCGGGACCGGACGGTGATCCGATCAATCGAGTCGGCGGCGGTCCTGCGCGGCCCTGTCCCGGTCGTGCCCACGCGCGAGTCGATCCGGATGGCGACGCACCAGGCGTCCGCGGCTCGGCCTCCCGCGGCGGCTGCGTCGCGTGCGGTGGTCGTTCGCGTGCCGCCGCCTCCTCCGCCTCCGCGGTTCGACGCCAAAGTTGCCGTGATCCGCGAGAATGGCGGAGCTCCGGTCGCCCCGGCGCAAGCCGCGCGCCTGTCGGCGCAGGATCGGACGTCTCCGGCCGCGCGCGTGCGCCCGGTCGCGGCCGAATCGGGCCCCGTCACGCTCGCGCCCAGGAGCGACGGCACACGCGGACCACGCCCCGAGCCGGTCGCTCCGGCGCGCGGCCGCCAGGTCGGCGGCGATCCGATCTCTTCTCCTGCCCCGAGACCAACCGCGCCTTCCCCCAAGCAAGCCGAGCCGCTGGAGCGACCGCCGGCACGGGTCACGCCGCCACCCACCGAACGCCCGACCGAGGTCAGCCGGCCGCCCGCCCGGCAAATGCCGGCGAGCCCGACGCCGCGCCCCGAGCCTCAACGCGAAGCCACGCCGCAGCGCGCGACATCCGAGCGCTCGCAGGCCCCACCGCCCATGCGCGAGCGACCGCAGCCGGCCGAGCGCATCGCTCCAGAGCCGAAGCCCGCGTGGCGGGAGCGCCCGACGCCAAAGCCCTCCCCCACGAAACCGAAGCCCGAACAGGATAAGAAACCAGACCGCGAATGATCCTGATATCATCCATAGGATCAGTACTTTACGTATTATACGAAACTTGACAGATCAGTATAGATTCAATATGCTGACTCTCTCATGCCGACAGCAAACCCATCCGTCGCTTCCGAGTCTGCCTCGATCCTCGAGCTCACGGAGCGCGAGTACAAGGCCGGGTTCGTCACCGACATCGAGTCGGAGACGATCCCGCCGGGTCTTTCCGAAGACGTCATCCGGCTGATCTCCGCCAAGAAGAACGAGCCCGAGTGGATGCTCGAGTGGCGGCTCAAGGCCTATCGCCACTGGCTCACCATGAAGGAGCCTTCCTGGCAGAACGTGCACTACCCTGCCATCGACTACCAGTCGATCATCTACTTCTCGGCGCCGAAGGTGAAGAAGGACGGGCCCAAGTCGCTCGACGAGGTCGACCCGAAGCTGCTCGAGACCTACGAGAAGCTCGGGATTCCTCTGCGCGAGCGGGCGAAGCTCGCCGGCGTCGCCGTCGACGCCGTGTTCGACTCGGTCTCGGTCGCGACGACGTTCCGCGGAGAGCTCGCGAAAGTCGGGATCATCTTCTGCTCGTTTTCCGAGGCGGTCCAGAACCACCCCGAGCTCGTGAAGAAGTATCTCGGCTCGGTCGTCCCCTACTCGGACAACTTTTTCGCGACGCTCAACTCTGCCGTCTTCTCCGACGGGTCGTTCTGCTTCATTCCGAAGGGCGTGCGCAGCCCCATGGAGCTCTCGACGTACTTCCGGATCAATTCCGCCAACACCGGCCAGTTCGAAAGAACGCTCATCATTGCCGAGGAAGGAGCCTACGTCAGCTATCTCGAAGGCTGCACGGCCCCGATCCGCGACGAGAACCAGCTCCACGCCGCTGTCGTCGAGCTCGTCGCCCTCGATAACGCCGAGATCAAGTACTCGACCGTCCAGAACTGGTACCCCGGCGACAAGGACGGCAAGGGCGGCATCTACAACTTCGTCACCAAACGCGGCGCCTGCCGCGGGAAACGCTCCAAGATCTCCTGGACGCAGGTGGAGACGGGCTCCTCGATCACCTGGAAGTACCCGAGCTGCATCCTGCAGGGCGACGACTCGGTCGGCGAATTTTACTCCGTGGCGGTGACGAACAACTACCAGCAGGCCGACACCGGCACGAAGATGATTCACATCGGGAAGAACACGAAGTCCACGATCGTCTCGAAGGGCATTTCCGCGGGGCACGGCCAGAACACCTACCGCGGAATGGTCAAGATCCTCGGCAAGGCGGACGACGCGCGGAACTACTCGCAGTGTGACTCGCTCCTGATCGGGGACCGGTGCGGCGCGCACACGTTCCCCTACATCGAGGTCAACAATTCCACTGCGCAGATGGAGCACGAGGCCTCGACGTCGAAGATCGGCGAGGACCAGATTTTCTATTTCCAGCAGCGCGGAATCTCCCCGGAAGAGGCTGTCAACATGATCGTCAACGGCTTCTGCAAGGTCGTCTTCAAGGAGCTGCCGATGGAGTTCGCGGTCGAGGCGCAGAAACTGCTCGGCGTCTCGCTGGAAGGATCGGTGGGTTAAGAACGAATCGCGACGACCCGGGCCAAGCCCGCACCTATGACCCCGGTGTAAGGGCGGCCCGTCCGGCCGCCCGCGGAAAGCGACAACAGATGACACAACCACTTCTCGAAATCACGAACCTGCACGCGAACGTCGCGGGCAACGAGATCCTGCGCGGCGTCGACCTGACGGTCAACCCGGGCGAGGTCCACGCGGTCATGGGCCCGAACGGCTCGGGCAAGTCCACGCTCGCGCACGTGCTCGCGGGGCGGCCCGACTACACGGTCACCGAAGGCAAGGTCCTCTACAAGGGCCAGGACCTGCTGGCGATGGCCCCCGAGAAGCGCGCCCGCGAGGGCGTTTTCCTTGCTTTCCAGTACCCCGTCGAGATCCCGGGCGTTTCGAACGTCTATTTTCTCAAGGCCGCCGTCAACGCCGTGCGCAAGCACCGCGGGCTGACCGAGTACGACGCGATCGAGTTCCTCGCCCTCGTCAAGCAGAAGGCGAAGCTCGTCGAGATCGACGAGGACCTCGTCAAGCGCCCGGTCAACGAGGGCTTCTCGGGCGGCGAGAAGAAGCGCAACGAGATCTTCCAGATGGCGCTGCTCGACCCCTCGCTCGCGATCCTCGACGAGACGGACTCGGGCCTGGACATCGACGCGCTGCGCATCGTCGCCGGCGGGGTCAACCAGCTGCGCTCGGCCGAGCGCTCGATGATCGTCGTGACGCACTACCAGCGGCTTCTGAACTACATCGTCCCCGACTTCCTGCACGTGCTCGTCGAGGGCCGCATCGTCCGATCCGGCGGCAAAGAGCTCGCCCTCGAGCTCGAGGAAAAGGGCTACGCCTGGCTCGAGAAAGAGCCGCCGGCGGCCGCCGCGGCCCGCTGATGGAAGCCGTCGCCGTCGACAAAGGCTTCGCGCCGGAGCCGCTCGCGGCCCTTGGAACTGCCCCGTGGCTGGAGCAGCTGCGGCACGCAGCCTTCGTGCGGTTCGAGGAGCTCGGCTTCCCGACGCCGCGCAACGAGGACTGGCGCTACACGGGCGTGCAGCGGATCACGGGGACGAATTGGACCCGTGTCCGGCGCGAGCCCGAGCTCAAGTCGCTGCCTCCGGCGGGGGCCCGGGTCCGGCGCCTCTCGGAGGCCCTGCGCGACGCAAAGCCTTATCTCGCGCAGATCGCCCGGTTCGACGCGAGCGCCTTCGCGGCCCTGAACACCGCGTTGCTCGATGACGCGATCGTACTCGAGATCGAGAAGGGTGCGGTCCTGGCGGAGCCGATCCACCTCGCCTTCCGCTCGGACGGCGCATCGGGCTCCGAGGTTCAGTATCCCCGCGTCCTCATTCTCGCCGGCGAGCGCTCGCAGGCCTCGGTCGTCCAGACGTACGCCGGCCACGGCCGCTACTTCACCAACGCCGTCACGGAGATCGCGCTCGGCGAGGGCGCGCTGCTCGAGCACTCCGTGCTCCAGCAGGAGAGTCCCTCCGCCTGCCACGTCCACACCCTCGCGGCGCGGCAGGCCCGGGGGAGCCACTTCACGTCCCACAACCTCGCCTTCGGCGGCGCGCTCGCGCGCACCGACCTCTCCGTTCTGCTCGACGCGGTAGGCGCCGAGTGCACGTTGAACGGCCTCTTCGTCGGCCGGGGCGAACAGCACATCGACAACCACACCACTGTCGACCACGCGAAGCCGCGCTGCGTCAGCCGCGAGCTCTACAAGGGCGTGCTCACCGACGCAGCCCGCGGCGTGTTCCACGGCAAGGTGATCGTGCGGCAGGACGCGCAGAAGACGGACGCGATCCAGACGAACAAGAACCTGCTCCTTTCGCGCCGGGCCCTCGTCAACTCTACCCCGGCGCTCGAGATCCTGGCCGACGACGTCAAGTGCAAGCACGGCTCGACGACCGGGCAGCTCGACGCCGCGGCGCTCTTCTACCTGCGCTCGCGCGGGATCGGGGAGGACGCCGCGCGCGCGATCCTGACGCGGGCCTTCGCGTCGGACGTCGCCGAGAGGATCCGGATCCCGTTCGTCCGCGCGGAAGTCGAGCGGGAGCTCGGCGAGCGGCTCTCCGGCGCCGCCGCGGGGGCCTCGCAATGAGCACCGCGGTGCGCGCGACGGGCGCCGCCTACGACGTCGCCGCCCTCCGGCGCGATTTCCCCATCCTCGCGACGAAGGTCTACGGCAAGCCGCTCGTCTACCTCGACAATGCCGCCTCGGCGCAGAAGCCGCTCGCCGTCATCGAGGCGGAGCGGGACGTCTATGAGCGGTGCTACGCGAACATCCACCGCGGCGTCCACTGGCTTTCCGTCCATACGACCGACGCCTACGACGCCGCAAGAGAGAAGGCGCGCACGTTCGTCAACGCCCGCGCTGCCCACGAGATCATCTTCCTGCGCGGCACGACGGAGGCCGTCAATCTCGTCGCGCAGACGTACGGGCGCCGGAACGTCGGCGCGGGCGACGAGGTGCTCATCACCGGGCTCGAGCACCACTCGAACATCGTTCCCTGGCAGATGCTTTGCGAGGAGAAGGGCGCGCGGCTCTCCGTCGTTCCCCTCGATGAAGCGGGCGAGATCGATCTGGACACGCTCGAGCGGATGCTCACGCCCCGCACGAAGCTCGTCTCCGTGGCCCATCTCTCCAACGCCCTCGGCACCGTACTGCCGGTCAAGCGCATCGGCGAGCTCGCGCACGCGCGCGGCATACCGGTTCTCGTGGACGGCGCGCAGGCGGTGCCCCGCATGCCGGTGGACGTCCAGGACCTCGACTGCGATTTCTACGCGTTCTCGAGCCACAAGATCTACGGGCCGACGGGCGTGGGCGTCCTCTACGGCAAGACCGCCCTTCTCGAGGCGATGCCTCCCTACCAGGGGGGCGGCGACATGATCCGGTCGGTCACGTTCGAGAAGACGACGTACAACGCGCTCCCCTACAAGTTCGAGGCCGGCACCCCGAACATCGCCGGCGGCATCGCCTTCGGCGCGGCGCTCGACTACGTTTCAGGGATCGGACTCGACCGGATCGCCGCGCACGAGCACGACCTGCTCGCGGACGCCACCACGAAGCTCTCCGCGATCGAGGGCCTGAAGATCATCGGCACCGCGCGCGAGAAGGCCGGAGTCCTCTCCTTCGTCCTCGACGGCGTACACCCGCATGACATCGGAACGGTGCTCGACCGCGAGGGCATCGCGATCCGCACCGGCCACCACTGCGCCCAGCCGGTCATGGACCGGTACGGGCTAACGGCGACGGCGCGCGCCTCCTTCGGCCTGTACAACACGCACGGCGAGGTCGATGCCCTCGTCGCTGCGATCCACAAAGTGATCGGGATGTTCCGCTGATGTCCTCCGACCTGCGCGACCTCTACCAGGAAGTGATCCTCGACCACAGCAAGCGGCCGCGGAACTTCCATACCATGCCCTCTCCGGACCGCAAGGCCGAGGGCTACAACCCGCTTTGCGGCGACCGCGAGACGGTCTTCCTCGACCTCGATGGCGAGGTATTGAAGGACGTCAGCTTCCAGGGCGCGGGCTGCGCCATCTCGACGGCCTCCGCCTCGATGATGACCGAGAGCGTGAAGGGAAAGACCCGCGCGGAGGCCGACGCGCTCTTCGAGCGGTTCCACGACCTCATCACGGGAAAGCCCGACAG